>NZ_JCBAJP010000019.1:0-26352 GCF_059772285.1 Rubrobacter sp. M3-4 | reverse complement strand
TTTTGGAGAGGGGGGTTTGGGCTATGACCTCTGCCGTAGCAGGGTCGTAGACGGGCTCTGTCGGCAGATCCTCCCTCTTCTGCCACTCCCCCCCGATGAGGTTGCGCACCTCTTTATGACGCTTGGCATGGTCCGTAAGCTTCATACTGCTTTCCTTCCCTCGTTTCGAACGTCAAAAATATAGCCCCGGAGATTTCGTGTGCGCAATGCTACAAATATAGGAATTTGTATGTGTATCTAGTATTAATGTATGATGAATTGAGGATGGCCATTACGATCCGGGAAGTGGTGGAGACGCCGGCCTTCAGGCTGAAGGTTCTTGCGGGTGCGGGAGGATTGGAGCGGGAGATAAGCTGGGCTCATGTCTGTGAGCTGCCCGATCCCATGGAGTGGCTCGCCGAGGGCGAGCTTCTGATGACCGTGGGGTTTACCGTACCCGGGCAGGCTTCGGAGCAGGCGAACTTCATAGAAAAACTGACCCGGGCCGGTGTGCGGGGGATACTCATATGCGACCAGGCCTATGCGCCGCCCCTTTCCGAGGAGATGCTCTCCGCTGCGGAGGAGCTGAAGTTTCCGGTGATCCTGGCCGCATACGAGGTGCCGTTCTCTGCCATCACGCGCACCGTGGCGGAAGCGAACCGTAACGAGGAGCACAGACGCCTGCTGCAGGTCATGAAAATCTACGAGGCGGTGAGGATCGCGACCAGGCGCGCGGAAGGCGTGGCCCTGCTGCGTAGCCTCGAGGAGCTGCTGGGGTGCCGCCTGTTCGTCCTTGATCCCGAGACCGGGCGCTCTCTCGTACGCGGTGCGCCGGAACCGCCCGGGGATCTCGTGCGGGCTTTGCTCGAGGAAAGAGCCCGCCGCTCCGGTCCCCTGCCCACGGGGTTACGTCTGCAGGCCACGATCCGGCCAACGCTCATCATGCCCGTTCCGGCATCCCGGCGAGCCGTCCTGGCCGTCGTGGCCCGGGATGGTTTCCCGGACCTCTTCATACTGCATCATATTACGGAGATCGTCGCGCTCGAGGTCGAGCGGCTGGTGGCCGAGTACGAGCGCAACAGGCGGTCGGGGGCCGAAGTACTTTTTGGGCTCATAGAGAATCGAATCTCCATGGGTTCCGCACGATACGCCCTCATGGAGCGTGGTCTAGCCGAGGGGCCCCACGTGGTTGCTTGCTGCGAGGAATCCGGCGAAGATCCAGGTTACTCGAAGATCCATTTCAGGCTGGAGGACCATCGGGTTCCCCACCTCATGCTCGTGAGGTCCCGTCGGCTCATAGTGCTGCTGCGCGACACGCCGGACCATCTCAGGGTACTGCTGGAGGAGGGACGGCGGCTGCGCATGATCATCGGCCTGAGCCGAGCCGTAGACGACACCGGCGGTATCCCCAACGCGTACAGGCAGTCGCTGTGGGCTCTCAAGGCCGCCGCGCGCTCCGGCAGACCCGTCGCCGTCTACGGTAAGGAAGAGGCCAGGATATCTCCCTTCCTCCCGCACGAGGCCGAGGACATCGAACTGATCGTCCGTCAGATCCTTGGCCGGCTGCTCGAGTACGACGGCCGGCACAGCTCCGATCTTTTGCATACCCTGCGCACCTTTCTGGTGCAGGATCGAAGCTGGACGAAAACGGCGAAGATGCTCCACATCCACCGGCAGACGCTCGTCTACAGGATCAAACGCATCGAGGATCTCACGCAAAGGAGCCTGGGTAACACCGAGGACGTGGCCGAGCTCTGGTTTGCCCTCAAGGCTTACGAAGCTTTGAACGCTGAGGAGGGAGCAGGAGGGTTCTCCCGTTCCCGGTAGGCGATGGATTGCGCGGTTCGATCGAGGGAACGTCGCCTGCTTTTCGTACGGTGCCGCGGGTTACGGCGGGTCGATCTCTCTGCACGCAACGCTCGGCCACTCGAGCACTACGCCGACTCTTCAGTACTCCACGCCTCGGAGCCGCCTCAGAAGCACTCGCGAAGGGCATCTTACAGCACGACTGTCTTCAAAGCGGTGGTCAGATAGCCCCGGACGGCCCTCCAAGTCTTTCTTGCGAGAGAGTTTCGCATAGACAGGCTGGATTCGGGGAGTGGACCCGAGGGGATTCGAACCCCTGACCCCCGCCGTGCAAAGGCGGTGCTCTCCCGACTGAGCTACGGGCCCGTGTGCCTGGATATTCTACACGTCCTTCTCGTTCACCGTCCCTCCTCGAGGATGCTCTTGAGGACGACGGCGCTGTTGTGCTCTTCGTCTCTGCTGGCGTAGACGAGGGTGATGGTGCCGTGCTCGGAGAGCAGGCTGCGCAGCTCATCCAGCGTCCGCCGGCTCTCCTCACGCTCGGCAAGCTCTCTCCGGTACTTCTCCGAGAAGTTCGCGAAGTCCCCGGTCTCGTGAAACCATCTTCGTAGCTCGTCGGTCGGTGCGATCTCTTTCAGCCAGTACCCGACCCGTTCGTCCTGCCTGGAGATGCCGCGGGGCCAGAGCCTCTCGACGAAAACCCTCTGCCCTTCTCCTTCCTCCACATCCTCGTAGACCCTCTTCACCTTCACGCTCGCCAAGACAAGCCTCCCTCGGCCCGGTTCCCGGTACGCTGATACCACCGCCGCGGGTGTTTAAAACCGCGGCGGGTCGGGAGTAGACTGGTTTTGTCGTCTCCGGTCTCGGAAAGGAGGACGTTGGAGGAGAAGCTGCGTCGGCTGAGAGAGATCCTGCGCGAGGTCTACGCCCTGAGAAGGTCAGCGGCGCTCCTGTGGTGGGATCAGGCGACCAAGATGCCCCCAGGCGGTGCCGCCGGACGCGGGGAGCAACTCGCCACGCTCGGGAGGCTCGCCCACGAAAGGTTCACCTCGGAGGAGGTCGGGGAGCTTCTGGAGGCGCTCGCGCCCGCGGCAAAAGAGATGCCCTACGACTCGGACGAGGTGGCCCTGATCCGGGTGACGAAGAGGCTCTACGAGCGGGAGACCAGAAAACCGGCGGAGTTCGTCGCCCGTCTCGCCCGGCACACCTCGGAATCCTACGCGGTGTGGCTCAGGGCGAGGCCGGAGAACGACTTCGCGGCGGTCGCACCATACCTGGAGCGCTCGCTCGAGCTGGGGCGGGAGCTCGCCGGCTTCTACGAGCACGAGCACATCGCCGACCCGCTCATCGCCGAGTCGGACTACGGTATGAGCGCGGAAAGGGTGCGAAAGCTCTTCTCGGAGCTCAGGGAGGCCCTGGTGCCGCTCGTCGCGGAGATAACGGAGAGGCCGCCGGTAGACGATTCGTGCCTGCTCAAAGAACTTCCCGTAGAGGAAGAGCTGTCCTTCGCGGAGGAGGTCGTATCTGGCTTCGGCTACGACTTCTCGCGCGGCAGGCAGGATCTTACCGCGCACCCGTTCGCGGTCAAGGTCTCCACGCCGCAGGATGTGAGGATCACGACCCGCATCAGGCCGGGGGATCTCAGGGACCCGCTCTTCTCGACGCTGCACGAGGCGGGACACGGGATGTACGAGCAGGGGATAGACCCGAACCTGGCGTGGACCCCGCTCGACCGGGGAGCCTCCGCCGGGCTGCACGAGAGCCAGTCGCGGCTGTGGGAGAACGTCGTCGGGAGGAGCCGCGAGTGTTGGGAGCACTTCCTGCCGAGGCTCAAAGAGAGGTTCCCGGGCCACTTCGATGGGGTCTCGCTCGAGGAGTTTCACCGGGCTATAAACAAGGTCGAGCGTTCCCTGATCCGCACCGACGCCGACGAGGTCACCTACGACCTGCACGTGATCCTGCGCTTCGACTTCGAGGTCGCGATGCTCGAAGGGGATCTGGAGGTGCGCGACCTCCCGGAGGCGTGGCGGGAGAGGATGAAGCAAGATCTCGGCATCGAGCCGCCGGACGACCGCGACGGGGTGTTGCAGGACGCCCACTGGTACGACGGCGTCGTCGGCGGGCAGTTCCAGGGCTACTCCTTGGGCAACATCATGAGCGCCCAGCTCTACGCCGCCGCGCTCGAAGCGCATCCGGAGGTTCCCGAGGAGATCTCCCGCGGTGATTTCTCGACGCTCCACGGCTGGCTGAAGGAGAACGTCTACCGCCACGGTAGCAGGTACACCT
This sequence comes from Rubrobacter sp. M3-4, assembly GCF_059772285.1. Lineage (NCBI taxonomy): Bacteria > Bacillati > Actinomycetota > Rubrobacteria > Rubrobacterales > Rubrobacteraceae > Rubrobacter > Rubrobacter sp. M3-4. The sequence continues at coordinate 22,281 of NZ_JCBAJP010000019.1, read as the reverse complement.
CAGAAGAGATCCTCGAGCGGGCCACCGGCTCCGGGATAACGACCGCACCGTACCTGGAGTACCTGCGCGGCAAGTACGCCGAGATATACGACCTGTAGAGGAGGAAGATGCAGTACAGAAGCCTGGGACGCACCGGGGTGCAGGTGAGCGAGCTGTGCCTGGGGTGCATGATGTTCGGCGGGCGCACCGGCGAGAAGGATTCGATCGAGATCATCGACCGGGCGCTCGACGCCGGGATAAACTTCCTCGACACCGCGAACGTCTACAGCCGCGGAAGGAGCGAGGAGGTCGTCGGCAAGGCGCTGGGGCGCGACGGCAAGCGCGAGAGGGTCTTCCTCGCGACCAAGGTGCACGGCCGGATGGACGACGATGACCCCAACGCCGCCGGCAACCACCGCCGCCACATCATCGAGCAGTGCGAGGCCTCGCTGAAGCGCCTCCAGACCGACCACATAGACCTCTACCAGATCCACCGCCCCGACTCCAAGGTCCCAATAGACGAGACCCTGCGGGCGCTGGACGATCTGATCCACGCGGGCAAGGTCCTCTACGCGGGCACGAGCACCTTCGCCGCCTGGCAGATAGTCGAATCGCTGTGGGCCGCAAAGGAGCTCGGGCTGAACCGCTTCGTCACCGAGCAGCCGCCCTACCACCTGCTGGACCGGCGCATCGAGCGTGAGCTCGTCCCGATGGCCCAGACCTACGGCGTCGCGCTCATCCCCTGGTCTCCCCTCGCGGGAGGGTTCCTGACCGGCAAGTACCGCCGGGAGCAGGAGGCCCCTCAAGACTCACGCTACGGCCTCGAGCCGCGCCGCCTCGGGCGCAACCACTTCGTCGAGGAGGCCTGGCGGGTGCTGGAGGTCGTCGAGGAGCTGGCGAAGGAGAAGGGCTGCACGCCGGGGCAGCTCGCGCTCGCCTGGTGCAAGGACCAGCCCGGGATAACCAGCCCGATCATCGGTCCCCGCACGATGGAGCAGCTCGAGGACAACCTGGGCGCGCTGGACGTGGAGATAACCGACTCAGACCGCGCCCGACTCGACGAGGTCGCCCCCCCGGGACGGGCGTCCGTCTTCTACTACGAGGCGGACTTCGGCCCCCACCTCTTCCGGTGGTAGTGGCCGCCGAAGAGCCCCGATGATCCCTGCATGGCCGAGAGCACCAGACCGAGAGCGAGCATCATCACCCCGGGAAGCAGAAACGCATCCCCGAAACCGAGCGCGGAGGCGATGAGCCCCGCCCCCACCGGCCCGGCGGAGAACCCGAGCGAGACGGCGGAGGAGGCGAACCCGAAGGCGGTGGCCCTCCTCCCCGCCGGTGCGGCGTCGCGCACCGCGAGGTTCGCGGCCGGGATGATGCCGCCGAGGAAGAAGCTCGTCAGCACCCTGAGCGCCCACAGCTCGGCCACCCCGCCAGCCCAGACCTGAGGCAGGGTGAACAGACCCGCCGCGAGCAGCGAACCCGCCACCACCGGCCACGTCCCGACCCTGGGCGTGAGCCTCCCGGCGAGCACGGACCCGAGCGAGGCGGCCAGCGCGCTCGACCCGATGATCCATCCGGTCTCCCCCGAGAGGTGCGAGACGGCGACGGACATCTTCTCCAGGAAACCGGGCAGCACCACCGCGACGCTGGCTATCGTGGCCTGCGCGACGAACAGCGCGAGCATCGCGGGAAGCAGCTTCCTGTAGGGGAGAGGCCCCTTCTCCTCCCTCTCCTCTACCGCCTCGCCCTCCCCGGCGACCGCGGCCTTCCTCTCCTCGACCACGCCGAAGAGGATCATGGCGCCGGAGACGGCCAGAAGCACCGAGGTTATGAAGAAGGAGTTGCGCACACCCGCAACCTCGGCGAAGAGCCCGCCCACGGCCGGCCCGGCCCCCCCGGCCAGAAACACGACCATCTGAAGCTGCCCGAGCCGCGCCCCGACCTTCTCCGAGGGTGAGTTCGACCCCACCAGCGCCGTCGCCGCGGGCGTCGTCCCGGTGAGCGTCCCCTGCAACAGCCGCAGGAACAGAAGCTGCCACGGGCTCGTTACGAAACCCATCAGGCAGATCACGACAGCCCCGGCGAACGTCGCCCGAAGAAGCATGGCCTTGCGCCCGATCCTGTCCGCGAGCCTCCCCCACAGCGGCGCCACCAGCGCCATCGTGATCCCGGAAGCCCCGTTGATGAACCCGGCCCACGCCGCCGCGCTCCCCACACTTCCCACGCCGAGCTGCCTGACGTATATCGGCATGAAGGGCATCACGAAGGTGAAACCCGTCGTCGCGATGAACTGCGAGACGAGCAGTACCGCGAACGAAACCCCCTCCGGAACCCTCCCTCTCTTCCTCCCGACGATAGAGAACATCAATACCCCCTCCCGTGCCCCGCGCGGCCTCTGAGCCCGCCACGTACGCCGGAAGAGGGTGCAGATCGAAAGTAGTCGCGCCCCGGACGGAACCCGCCCGTCCCATCCTCACTGAAAACTTCGTCCTCGAACCAGATCTCTTCTTCCGTGATCCTCCTTTCTCTCAGAACAAAGGCAGACCGGTACCTTCTCGTCTTCAAATATCTGAATATATCTTAACCGACCCGTACGTACGGGTCCATGTACACCCTGTGAAGGGGCTCACCCGGTACTTTGGTCGGAGATCTCTTCGAGACGCTGCTCGCAGAGCTGGATGTCCCGCTGCAGTTCGCGGCGCAGCGTCTCCGCCCGCCTGAGGTCCTCGCGCATCTTGCGTATCCTCTCGGTGATCTCACGCTCCTGCTGCTCGAGGCGCTCCTTGACCTCCGAGAGCACGGCGCTCTTGGTGGCCTCCTTCGCCGCATCGCGAACGGCTATTATCTCCCGGATGGCAGCCAGGGAATATCCCATGTCCTTGAGCCGCAGGACGCGCTCCAGCCGCCATATCTCCTGCTCACCGTAGAGCCTGAACCCGCCGGGCGAACGCCTCTCGGGAGAGACCAGACCAAGCTCCTCGTAGTACTTGATCGTCCGAGGACTCACCCCGAGCCGCTCCGCAGCTTCCCCTATCTGGAGCAGTTCCTTCGAAGCGTTCATCCGAGGGTCACCTTTCCATGACTCTTCTCTCTCAAGCTTCGCAAATTCTAACCCCCAGGTCACAGAATTTTTCATCTCCACACCTGTACGTGCACGTATAGTTGTACTATATTAAGTAACAATTTGAAACACAGGGTTGCACAAGGTAATTGAGGGAGGCGTATTTTGCAGAGAACGGCGCGCACCAGGAAAGGGAGGGCGCACATTCTGCGCCGGCGGCAGGGTTCGGGTGAAAAGAAGCGTTTCGGGCTGGAGTACAAGTGGAGTGCCCTCTCGTGCACGAGCCTGGGGGCGCTGCTCGCCTCCATCAACGGCGCCTCGCTGATCGTCGCGCTCCCGACGCTTCTGAGGGAGCTCCACACGGGGCTCTTCGCGCTGGTGTGGGTGCTTCTGAGCTACCTGCTGGCGCAGACGATCCTCACGATCGTGGCGGGGAGGATCGCGGACATGGTCGGGAGGAAGCGGTTGTATGTCGGGGGCTTCGCGCTCTTCACCGTGGTGAGCCTGCTCGCCGGGTTCGCGACCAACGCTGGAGAGCTCATCGCGGCGCGCACGGTGATGGGCGCCGCGGGCGCGTTCATGATGGCCAACTCCAGCGTGATAGTCACCGACGCCTTCCCCCGGCGACAGCTCGGGCAGGCGCTCGGGATAAACATGATGATGGCCGCCGCCGGCTCCACGCTCGGTGTCGTGGTGGGTGGGATCATGACCTCCATCTCCTGGCACTGGGTTTTCTGGTTCAACGTGCCGCTCGGGGTCATCGGGACCATCTGGGCCGCGGTGAACCTGCGCGAGCTCGTCACGCTCAAAAAGGGCCAGCACCTGGACATCCCCGGCAACGTGACCTTTCTCGTCGGCATCCTCGGGCTCCTCGTGGGGCTGACGCAGGGGGGGATAAAAGGCTGGAGCGCGCCGGAGGTGGTCGGAGGGTTCGTGGCCGCGGCGATCTTCCTGCCGGCCTTCCTGTTCATAGAATCGCGGGTGAAAGAGCCGCTGCTCAGGCTCTCGCTCTTCAGGAGCCGCACGTTCGCCTTCGGCAACGTGAGCGCCCTGCTGAACTCGGTGGCGCGCTTCGCGGTCATGTTCATGTTCGTCTTCTACTTCATCGGGGTGGACGGCTACGACCACCTGATGGCCGGGATACTGCTCATCCCGCTCGCCGGCGTGATGTTCGTCGTGGCCCCCATCTCCGGATGGTTCGCCGACCGGGCGCACGCGAGGGTGGTGAGCACCATCGGGATGGTCGTCACCGCCATCGGCCTCATCGGGATGGGCACCCTCATCGAGGTGGACACCCCCTATTGGGAGATAGCGCTCTTGATGGTGATCGTGGGGGTCGGCAGCGGGATCTTCAACTCGCCCAACACCCGAGCGATCATGAACTCCGTGGAGCCCGGGCAGCGGGGGATAGCGAGCGGCACCCGCACGTTTCTGACCAACATCGGGGGGATGCTCTCGATAGCCCTGGCGCTCTCGATCATCACGAGCTCGATGCCCCGGGAGCAGATGTTCAAGGTCTTCTCCGGCACCGTGGGCCACGGGATGACCGCGGCGCAGGCCGCCCCGTTCATAAGCGGCTTCCACGAGGCGCTGCTGGTGGGGGCCGCCGCGAGCATCGTGGGCGCGGTGTTCTCCGCCTTCCGGGGGAAGGGAGACCAGGAGGATGGCTGAGAAGGAGGGGAATCTGGAAGAGGAACCCCAGGAGAGCATCCTGAAGCAGCCCAAGGCCGTCTGGGCCGTGGCCTTCGCGTGCGTGGTCGCGTTCATGGGACTCGGGCTCGTCGACCCGATACTCCCGGCGATAGCCACGCAGCTCCACGCCACACCCTCGCAGGTGGAGCTGCTCTTCACCAGCTACTTTCTGGTTACCGGCGTCACCATGGTCGTGACCGGCGCCGTCTCCAGCCGGCTCGGGTACAAGACGACCCTTCTCTCCGGGCTCGGGCTCATAGTCCTGTTCAGCGCGCTCGCCGGATCCTCGAGCGGGGTCGCGGGCATCGTGCTCTTCCGGGCCGGTTGGGGGCTCGGCAACGCCCTGTTCATCGCCACCGCGCTCGCGGTCATCGTGCAGCTCTCGAACGCGGGCACCGAGCGGGCCGTCATCCTCTACGAGGCCGCGCTGGGGCTGGGGATCTCGGTGGGACCCCTGCTCGGCGGGGCCCTGGGCGGGATAAGCTGGCGCGGCCCCTTCTTCGGGGTCGCCTCGCTCATGCTCGTCGGGTTCGCCGGGCTCTTCTTCATGTTGCCGCGCCTGGAGAAACCGGAGCACAGAAGCTCCCTCGCCGACCCGTTCCGGGCGCTCGGACACCGGGGGCTCCTCACGCTCGGCCTCACCGCCCTCTGCTACAACTTCGGGTTCTTCACGATGCTCGCCTACACCCCCTTCCCGCTGCACCTCGGCGCACACGCTCTCGGCCTGATCTTCTTCGGGTGGGGCGTCTTGCTCGCGATAACCTCGGTCTTCGCCGCCCCCAGGATACAGGCCCGCTTCGGAACGCTCCCGACGATGTACGCGATGCTCACGCTCATCGCGCTCGACCTGCTGGCGATAGGCCTCGGGGTCTCCTCGCGGCCGGTCCTGATCGCGGCCGTCATCCTCGGGGGTGCCTTCCTCGGCATCAACAACACCATGATCACCACCGCCGTGATGCAGGCCTCGCCGGTCGAGCGGCCGGTGGCCTCGGCGGCCTACAGCTTCGTTCGGTTCGTCGGCGGGGCGATCGCCCCGTTCCTCGCCGGCAAGCTCGCGGAGTGGTTCTACCCCGGCGTCCCGTTCTTCGTCGGCGCGGCGGCGACCGCGGTGAGCGTGGTGGTGCTCTTTTCCGGCCGGGCTTATCTGAAGAGGGTCTAGCCACGAAGCGAAGGCTGCTGCTCCGGCGAGAGATCTCATCCAGACTCCCCGGGAACCGCAACCTCAGGCTGCTCCTGGCCGGACGCGGCCTCAGGAGCCTCGCGCAGGGGTACCTCTCGGTCGTCGTGCCGCTGTACTTCGCCCGCCTCGGCTACGGGGCGACCAGCATCGGGCTCGTGTTCGCGGCCTCGGCGGCGGCGAGCGCCATCCTCACCGCCGCCGTCGGCCTCCTCGCCGACCGTTTCGGACGCAAGGCGCTGCTCGTCGCGATCTCGCTCCTGATGGCCGCGGGCGGCTTCGTCTTCGCCCTCTCGAGCAGCTACGTCGTGCTCCTGGTCGCAGCCGCCGTCGGCACCTTCGGGCGCGGTGGCGGCGCGGGCAGCGGCGGCTCCTTCGGCCCCTACTACCCGGCCGAGCAGCCGCTCGTCGCCGCCTCGGTGCGCGACGAGGAGCGAACGGGGACCTTCGGGCTGCTCTCCTCGGTCGGGGTGCTCTGCGGGGCGGCGGGCTCGCTGCTCACGCTCGTGCCGGGGGCGCTCGCCCGCGCCGGGCTCTCCACCCTGGACGGCTACCGCATTCTCTTCCTGCTCACCGCCGTCATCGGGTGCGCGATGGCGCTCGTCGTCCTGCCGATACGCGAGGAACGACCGAAGCCATCACGCAAGAAAGGCGGCTCCACGGTCCGCCTCTCCCCGGAAGGCCGCCGGCTGATAGCCAGGTTCATGACGACCAACGCGGTCAACGGCCTCGCGGTCGGGATGCTCGGCTCCTTCGTCGCCTACTGGATGCACCGGCGCTACGGGGTGGGGGCCGGGGAGATCGGAAGCCTCTTCTTCGCCATAAACCTGGTCGCAGCGATCCCCTACCTCTTCGCCGGGCGGCTCTCGCGCAGGCTCGGGGCGGTGCGGGCCGTGGTCGCCACCCGCACCTGCTCGGTGGTGCTGCTTGCGGCCACCGCCCTGATGCCGACCTTCGCACTCGCCGGGGCGCTCTACCTGCTGCGCATGGTCGCCAACACCCTCTCGATCCCGGTGCGACAGTCCTACCTCATGGGCGTGATGCCACCCGGAGAGCGCTCCCGGGCCGCGGGGCTCGGGAACCTTCCTTCCCGGATCGCCTCCTCGGCCAGCCCGACGCTCGCGGGGTACCTGATGCAGAGCGTCTCGCTGGATATGCCGCTCGAGCTGGCGGCCGCCCTGCAAGCGATCAACACCGCGCTCTACTACCTCTTCTTCAGGAACCTCCACCCTCCGGAGGAGCATCCTCCTCGCAGGGGCGGTTGACGTATCCCGAGCGGAATGGCGAGACCACGCCGGTCTCTGGGTCGTAGGAGTGACGCCAGACGCACCCGGTATCGGCCGCGAGCAGGTGGATCGAGACCGAGGGCACCTCGGAGACGGTGCGCACGCCGTGGATGTCGTCCCGCGGCGGGAGCAGCGGGTAGAAGTCCCCGGGACGCAACCTCCTCCGGAGCACGACCTCGAGCTCTTCACGTTCTCCCACGGGCCGCCCCTCGTCCTTCCTGGCGTAGACGACCTCCTCCTGCTCCCCGGCGTAGAGCCCGACGAGCCCCCACGAGAGGTGGTCGTGCACCGGCGTGCTCGACCCGGGCGGCACCACGAGCGAGAACAGGCAGAGATCCCTCGCCGCCGAGCGGAAGATCAGCCACTGCCCGATACCCCCTCCCATCCCGCTCTCCACAGCGGCGGAGCAAAACTCCTCCGGCAGCCACCCCTCCGCGGCCAGAAGCTCCGCAAAGGCCGGCCTCATCCGCTCGATAGCCTCCTCCGGAGCCTCCGAACGCTCGATATCCTCCCGTACCCTCCCGACGAAGTCCCGCACCAGCGGGTGCTCCAGCAAAAACTCGTCCTCTCTTCCCATCGGTCTCTCCCCGGCATCACGGTACCGACACTCGCAGGGTACAATAGTATCGGAGGATCGCCACACCAACGAGGAGAGGTGGAGAGGATGGCACTCTACGAATACAGATGCGCCGAGTGCGAGGAGCACTTCGACCTCATGCGCCCGATGAGCCAGGCCGACGAGCCCGCCCGCTGCCCGGAGTGCGGCTCCGAGGAGTCGGAGCGGGTGGTCACCACCAGCTTCGCCTCCATGACCACCGGCGCCTCCACCGCGTCCTCCCCCAGCCCGCAGCGTGGTGGCGGTGGCGGCTGTTGCGGCGGTGGCTGCGGCTGCGGATGACGGGCCCTTTCCTCGGGGCCTCCCGGAGGAGGTCCTGAGGGGGATAGAGGAGTTCAACCGCGGGGCATTCTTCGAGGCCCACGAGCATCTGGAGGACGCCTGGAGGGCGGAGAGCGGTCGGATACGCTACCTCTACCAGGGCATCCTCCAGGTCGGGGTGGGTTTTTATCACCAGCAGAACGGAAACTGGTCCGGTGCCGTTTCCTTGCTGCGCGGCGGCATAAGGAGGCTCGAGGATTTCGAGCCCGAGGCGCTCGGGATAGACGTCTCGGGGCTCGTGCGCCGCTGCCGGGGGTGCCTCGCAGAGCTCGAGCGGCTCGGCCCGGAGAGGGTGCACGAGTTCGGGCAGGAGAAGATCCCGAGGGTCGAGTTCTCCCGGCGGAAGGCCTCCTCCTAGCGGAAGCCTTCGCTGGAGGCGTGCGGCGCGTAGAGCCGGTGCACGTAGTCGCGCACCATCCGCTGGGTCGAGAAGGCCGGGGCCACCGTAACCACGGCCCGCCTCATCACCTCCACCCAGCCCTCCGGAACCCCGGATGGGCCGGCACCGTGATAGAGGGGCACGACCGCCTCCTCCAGGAGGCGGTAGAGCGCATCGGCGTCGGCGGCGTCCCGCTCTTCCTGTGAAAGGCTGGTTCCCTCCTCCCCGACGGCCCAGCCGTTCGTGCCGTCGTAGGCCTCCGGCCACCAGCCGTCGAGCACGCTCAGGTTGGGGGCGCCGTTGAGGGCCGCCTTCTGCCCCGAGGTGCCGCTCGCCTCGAGCGGAGGGCGGGGGTTGTTGAGCCACACGTCGACCCCCTGCACCAGGTGGCGCGCCAGGTTCATGTCGTAGTCCTCCAGCACGAAGAGCACCCCCGACAGCTCCTCCTCCGCGGCCCGGCAGAGCTCGCGGATGAAGCCCTTCGCCGGGGTGTCCGCCGGGTGGGCCTTGCCGGCGAATACAAACTGAACCCGGCCCTCGCCGCAGATGGCGCGCAATCGTTTGGGGTCGTGCAGAAGGAGGGTGGCACGCTTGTAGGTGGCGAACCGGCGGGCGAAGCCGATGGTGAGCGCCCCGGGGTCGAGGCCTCCGGGACTCCCGGCCCCGATCCTCCGGGAGGCGAAGGAGAGCGCGCGTTTCTTCACCCTCCGGTGCGTCTCCCAGAGCTCCGAGGCCGGGATCTCCTCGACGAAGGACCAGGCCCCCGCGTCGTCCACCGCCTCCCGCCAGGCCCTCCCGGAGGCATATTCGTCGAAGAGCTCGGCCATCTCCGGCGAGAGCCAGCTCCAGGTGTGGATCCCGTTGGTGATGTGGTCGATCCGCCCGCCGATCTCGCGCAAAAGGTCACCCCACATGTCCTCGGTGACCTTCCGGTGGATCGCGGAGACCGCGTTGCGTCCGCTGGAGAGGCGCATGGCGAGCACGGTCATGTTGAACGTCTCGCCCCACTCCTCGTCCCTGCGGCCGAGCGCCCAGAGCCCCTCCGGCGTCGTCCCGAGAGCCTCCGGCCACCCCTGCATGAACTCCCAGAAGAGCCCCGGCGAGAAGGCGTCGTGCCCGGCCGGGACCGGGGTGTGGGTGGTGAAGACGGTGCTCGCGGCGACCCGGCTCACGGCCTCCTTGAAGGACATCCCGGCCGCGACCAGCTCCCGCACCCTCTCCAGGGAGAGGAAGGCCGCGTGCCCCTCGTTCATGTGGAAGACGGCCGGGCGCTCCCCGACGGCGCGCAGCGCCCGCACCCCACCCACGCCGAGTATGATCTCCTGGGCGATCCTCGTGCGGGCGTCACCCCCGTAGAGCCGGGCGGTGAGCGTGCGGTCCTCCACGGAGTTCTGCGGGATGTCCGCGTCGAGCAGCAGCACGCGGCAGATCCCGACGCGCACCTCCCAGACCTTCAGGTAGAGCGTGCGCCCCGGCATCGAAACCTCGACGACCACCTCTCCGCCGTCGGGATCGCGCGCCGGGAGGATGGGCCGGGAGCGCGGGTCGAACGGCTCGTAGACCTCCCGCTGGACGCCGCCCTCGATCCGCTGGCGGAAGTAGCCCTGGGCGTAGAGGATCCCGACGCCCACGAGCGGCACCCCCAGGTCGGAGGCACTCTTGACGTGGTCCCCGGCGAGCACGCCGAGCCCGCCGGAATAGATCGGCAGCGACTCGTGCAGCCCGAACTCGGCGGAGAAGTACGCCGCCGGGGCGCGGAAGTCCGGGTAGACGCGACCCATCCAGGTATCGCGTCGCCTCATGTAGTCGTCGAAGGCGCGCATGACCCCGTGGTAGAGGTCCACGAACCCCGCATCCTCGGCCGCACTCGGGAGGTTCTCCGTCTCGAGCAGCAGCCTGACGGGGTTGTGCTCGCATCGCTCCCACAGCCCGGGGTCGAGCCGCTCGAAGAGCCTCTGCGCCTCCGGATGCCAGCTCCAGAACAGGTTGTACGCGAGCTCGGACAGCCGCTCGATACGTCGCGGCAGCCTCCCGGTAAGGTGTGTCATCAAAAAACCTCCCAGCTCTCAGATCCTCCGGGTATGCCCGGAGGAAGACAGTGACCGCAAAGAAAACGGGGGTCAGCTCCCCCGGTCGAGCCCGGAGAGCTCGCGCAGCAGCCGCCTCAGGCGGGGGGCGAGGTCTTCGAGCTCGTCCGCCTCGCACCTTATGTGCAGGTGGATGCTGATCCCGGCCTGTGCGGGAGCCGCCAGGCTCACCTCGGCCGCCTCCAGCTCCCGGACCTCCGGCTCCTCCTCGTCCCCGTAGCTCGCCACCACCCGGCCGTCCTCCTCGCGCAGCAGCCCGGCGGCGCGCAGGATGTCTATCACCGCGTCCGCTCCGGTCATCACCGGCTTGTTCCGCGGCTGCTTGGCCGCCTGCGCGATGTAGGCGCGGAGGTCCGGCCGCGACATCCCCTGCCGGATGGTGACCGCGGAGACGATGTTCTGCAAGAACTCGCTGCCCGAGACGACCCTGCGCCAGTTGCGCCGGATGCCCTCCCGGTCCCTGTGAGCGAGGGCGAGCGCGAGCTCGCGGCCCTGCGGGGTTATGGTGCGCTCCTTCTCCCCCTCGAGGATGCCGACGGAGGCGAGGAAGGCGTTGTTGCGGCTGGCGCTCGCCGGGTGGGCGGAGTCGAGCTTGCGCACGTCGGCGGGGCCCGCCTCCTCACGTGCGCCGTAAGCGATTATGATGCTCGCTATCCCCTGGTACGTCGAGCCCGGCAGCCTGAACTCTCCAGCCATCCTCCGCCTTTCCAACACTCACCACGCGCGGCGACGGGCCGCGCAGGAATGTAGAATACACCTTACTTATGGACACCGCGAACCGTAGGGGTGCGACCGTGCAGTCGGTCGACCGGGCCGTCTCGGTGATGGAGTTCCTCTCCGGCAACGGGTGGTCGGGTGTGACCGAGGTCGCCGAGAGGCTTGGCATCCACAAATCCACGGCCTACCGGCTGCTCACCACGCTGCGCAACCGTGGGCTCGTCGAGCAGGACGCCTCGACCGAGAAGTACCGGCTGGGCTTCGGGCTCGTCCTGCTGGCGAGCGCGGTCACGGCCGACCTGGACGTGGTGCGACACGCGAAACCGCTCTGCAGGGAGCTCGCCGAGGAGTCCGGGGCGACGGTAACGATCTCCGTGCTGGAGAGAGACGAAGCCGTGGTGATCCACCAATCCATCCCATCTTCTTCGGTCCTGAGCGTGGACTGGTCCGGCAGGCACACGCCGCTGCACGCCACCGCCGACGGCAAGGTACTCCTCTACCACATGCCGGAGGAACGCCGGGAGCGCATCCTCTCACGCCCCCTGAAACGCTTCACCGAGAACACCATCGTGGACCCCGAGAAGCTGAGGGAGCAGCTCGAGGAGGTACGCTCCCGCGGATACGCCTACACGGTCGAGGAGCTCGAGGTGGGTCTCAACGCCGTGGGCGTACCCATCTGCTCGGCGAGCGGCGGGATCGCAGCGATGAGCATCTCAGGACCTTCGTTCAGGCTGCCACCGGAGTCCCTCCCGGAACTGGGACGGGAGGCGGCGAAAAGAGCCGGGGAGATCTCGTACCGGCTCGGTTTCCGCGGTGTGAAAGGCTCTTAGAAGAGCAGACGCCGGGTTATCCCACGACCCGTCTCGGGAAAAGAGGTGCGTGTGAGCGGAGAAGTTCACGGCCGAACGGTAGGAGCGCGGGATACGGCGGCACCGGTGCGCGTCGTGGACCTCGGGCTGGTCTGCGCCCCGGACATACCGGAGAAGATCGGGCACCGGCTCGCGCGGGAGCTGCCCTCGCTGCTCGGGAGGATGGTCGACGATGCCGTCCACTGGAAGATCTCGCTCGTCGTCGACCCCTTGACCGGAAGCGATCGTGATGCGCCGGAGCTGCTCGACGCCTGCCACCAGTGGGCGCTGCGCGAGGGCTGGGACGTCGCCATCTGCCTGACCGACCTCCCACTCTACCGGGGAGGGCAGCTCGTGGTGGCCGATGCGAGCCTCTCGCGGAGGGTCGCGGGGCTCTCCCTCCCGGTCCTGGGGGCGACGCGGCTGCACCCGCGGGCCCGGGAGGCAGTCGTTCAGCTCGTACACGAGCTCTACCCGGCGCTGGATGGCAAAACCGCCGAAACCCGACGGGAGGAAGATCTGCCGGGGCCGAGGCCCCGGCACCTGGTCAGACGCCGCCTGGCGGAGCTCCTGGCTCCCTTCCACCGCCTGCATCCTCCAGACGAGGATATGCATCGACTGGGCGTCGACACCAGGTTCGTGGCTCCAAGGATGCGCGGCCACCTCAGGCTGTGGGCGGGCATGATTCTGGCCAACAGACCCTGGAAGCTCTTCCCCAGCTTTCACCGCTCGCTCGCCGCGGCCTTCGCGACGAGCGCCTACGTGCTGGTACTGCCCACCATATGGAGCTTCGCTCACCATCTCGGCTGGGTGCGGCTGCTGGGGCTGATGGTCGTGGCGGTCTGTGCGATGGTCGTCTGGATAATCGCGGCGCATCATCTCTGGGAGCGTCCGAGCAGCCGGGAGGATCGTCACTGGAGCCTGCTCTACAACGGGGTGACCGTGCTGACGATCGCGATCGCGGTGCTGTTCTCCTATACCGTGCTCTTCGTGCTGGTGTTCCTGGCGGCGTGGGTCTTCGTCCCGGAGGGCTACTTCCGCTCGATGGTCGGCGAGCCGGTCGGCCCGGCCGATTACGCGACGCTGGCCTGGATGGCCACCTCGCTGGCCACCATAGCCGGGGCCCTGGGGGTCGGACTGGAGGACGAGGAGACGGTGCTCCGGGCGACCTACGGGTATCGCCAGAGGCTCCGCAACCGCACCGGCGGCTACGGCGGAGAGCCGTAGCCGGATCTCTCCTCGTCCGCGAGGAGCCTCACGAACCGCTCCCGCTCAAGGCTGATGAGAACGATCATCTCGTCCGCGTCCATGCCGGGCGGTGGGTCCAGGATCACCCTGCGCACGCCCGAGAGCGGCCCTCCTTCGAGCAGGGAGGAGAGTTCGGTGGTCGAGATCTCCCTCTTGCGCATCCCTCCCCCGAACGCCCCGAGCAGGCACCTAAAGTCCTCGGCCGCCTCCTCCAGGCTGAAGACGGGCAGGATTTCACCGGCATCGCGGTATAGGATGGTGAGCACCCCGCCTTCTGCGCCTTCCAGAATCCACAACCTTCGTACCGGCACGGGACTTCGTCCACCGCTTCGCTTCCGCCCTTCCTGGAGGAGCGGGCGTCCTTCGCTCTCCGCCGGCAAGGGTCTCTCTGCTCCTTTCTCCCGTTCCCTCCCACAAAACCGAAGGGGAAAGGAGGAGAGGCGCCACCCGGGAGGGGGAAGAGGTGACGCCTCTCCCTGCCCCGCCTTCCGGGAGCGGGGACCACGTCAGCCAATATTCCTGCCTCCGTGCAGAAGGTTCAGTGGCCCGTGCGACATGCTCGCGCCTCGAAGCGGTGATCCCGGACACACCTCACGAAGGGCGCAGGGAGAAGTCCGTGCCGGAGATCTCGCGCAGGAGATGAGGATCCCTTATGTAGACCCTGCGGTCTTTGATGTCTATGGCGCCCATCCGCTGCAGCTGCCCGAGCGCCCTGGAGACGGTCTCCCGGTTGGTCCCTATCATGGAGGCGAGCTGACGGCGGGTGTAGCAGGTGGGGATCTTTATGGCGCCGTCGCCCGTCACCAACCCTTCTTCCTCGGCCAGGTGAAGCAGCAGGCCGGCGACGCGGGCAGGGGCTTCCTTGAAGGCTATCTCCGTCATCCTCTCCTCCTGGCGGCGCAGCCTTTCGTCGAGCATCTCGATGAGCCTCATGCCGACCTCCGGGTGCCTGGAGATCAGACGCCGCAGGTCCGCATGTCGTACGAGCAACAGCTCGGAGGGCTCCAGTGCCTGGGCGCAGGCGCGGTGGGATCGCCTCCCGGCGAAGTCCATCTCGCCGAACATCGTACCGGGACGAACCACGGCGAGCGTCAGCTCCTTTCCCTGGAAGGTCCTGTAGATCCTGACCCGTCCCTCCCTGAGCACGAAGAGAGCCCGGTTCGGCTGGCCGGGAGCGTAGATGACCTGGCCCCGCTCCACCTTCATCTCCGGCAGGCGCCAGCTCAGCTCCTCGAGTTCCTCACGAGGCAGAGAACCGAAGACGTCCGTGAAAGAGAGAAACTCCGCCTTCTCGTCGGGACAGAACACCGGCGGGCTCTACCCGTGCCCTTCGGCGTGGATCTCCTGCCGGTAGAGAGCCTCGGTGATACGCAACCGGGCCGCGGCGTCCCTCCGGCGCAGCAGAAGGCTCCTGCGCAGATCCCGGTCCTCCGTCCCTTCCATCGCCGCCTCTAGCAGGACCACGAGGCTGCGCAGCGCCTCGCGGCGGTCTTCGAGCTCGAACCTCCTCAGATGCTCCTTGCAGAGCACGAGCCCCGTGTAAGTCGCCCGCCCCGGCCGCGCACACTCCTCAACCCCCAGGAGCTTCCCCGCCTCGCACGGCGCCTCACCGCCGAAGCGGGATCCAGCCTCTTCGTCTGCCGGCACTTGTATCTCCCTTTCGCGGACGTTTTCGATCTTCAGAACCGGGGCAGCCCGGCGATTCCTCCGAGCTCCTCCCGCAGCGCACGGGCGTTCTCACCCCGCACGAACTCTACCGAGGCCCCACGGGAAGCGGCGAGCCCGGAGAGGGCGTTGGCGAGCCTGCGCGTGCGTACGGGTCCGCCGCAGTAGGGGCACCTCTCGTGCCCGGCGGCGAGCGCGACCCCGCAGGAATCGCACCACGAGATCTCGTCCGGAAGCGGCCAGGGTACCGCCACACGGTATATCCTGCCCTCGTCCAGGGCACGCAACGTCTCCTCGAGCCCCCTCACCCCGCGCTCCCTCAGCTCCCGCAGCAACTCGCTCTCCTCACTGCGTTCGATCTCTTCCTCGGTCTCGGATATCCTGCGCGCCAGCTCACCCTCGGAGACGTCCTGCGGGAGGTGTATCCGGGCGGCGACGAGATCCTTCGCTTCTCGAGGCAGCTCCGCCACGAACTCCGCCGTGCGCTCCTCGGGACCGGCGAGGATCAGACGCCTCAAGCCGAGCGACTTCACGTGGTCACCCACCTCCCCGGCCGCCCGTTTGTAGAAGCGGCGCACCCACTCCTCGACCCTGCGCTCGAAGAGGTCGTGAGCCATCCCCCCCTGCGGGCTGGCCGAGGAGGGAGAGAGCGTGATCTCCCGCCACCCGGCGGTGTCGAAGACGTTGGCTTCTTTCAGCTCCTCCTCCAGGCTCCCGAGCGAGGAGACGAGGAGGCGGACCCTCTTGGCGTCGACGACGACCACCCCGACCGGCGCGTACTCGTCCACCGCCAGGTCGAGCGGCGCCACGTACGGCTCACCCCAGAAGACCTCCTCGGGCAGCTCGACACCGATCCACCTCACCTCGCGCCACCCTTCCGGAGAGGAGAAGAGCACGAGCGTCCGCATGCGCGGGCGCAGCTCCTCCACGTACCCCACGACCTCCCCGGCAAATCCTTTCGGCACCCCCTCCTCCCGCAACGCATCCTTCAGACGGATCACGTACGCCCGGTTCCGGTTCTCGGGGTTGCCGGGGTTGACGTTCAGATAGACAGAGAGCAGCGGCGGCCTCCGCCCCGCCACCCGCTCTTTGAGATCCCGAAGATCATCCACACCGCTCATGTCCTCGTCCCTGCCTCTCGACCACTTCATACCCCGATGTCCAGCAGAATATAGCCTCGGGAGAGCAGACCGCTACCCCCCTGAAAGCCCCCACAGACTCTACGGCCCGCCGCCACCCTCGATGTGTGACACGCGTCACTTCTCCCCCGGCTCCTCCGATGACCCGCGTCACGGCAGGCCACCCATACCACGGCCAGACTGAAAAGATGTGCGCGTGGGGGGAGAATTTTCCTGCGAAGTACAAAATTAATGTTTGAAAACTGTAGTAAAACGGTAAAATGTGTAGTGCAAACGAAGTAGAAGGAGGTGGTATCGATGCTGAGTCCGTTTCGCGGCTTCTGGGATCTGAGGAACGAGATAAACCGGATGTTCGACGATATGTGGGAAGGCTGGAGGCCGCTCCGGCGCGAGGAGCAGGAGTGGGTTCCGGCGATCGACGCGTTCTCGCGCGATGGGGATCTGGTGATCCGGGCCGAGCTTCCCGGGGTCAAGAAGGACGACGTGGACATAACCGTCCAGAACGGGGTTCTCACGATCTCCGGCGAGCGCAGGGAGGAGCAGGAAGAGAAGCGCCGGGGCTACCACGTGCGTGAGAGGCGCTACGGCTCGTTCCGCAGGAGCATGACGCTGCCCGAGGGCGTCGACGAGAGCAAGATCCACGCGAAGTTCGAGGATGGCGTGCTCGAGGTCGTCGTCGAGGGCGCCGGCGGGCAGATAGGGGAGCCGCGCAGGATCCCGATCGAAGGTCCCTCCGGCTCCTGAGGGTGAGAGGGCCCGGGCGGCGTTCGGGGCCGCCCGGGTTTTTTGACTGTGAGGAGCGGCGTTGACGGGTGGGATGAGCAGGCCCGGCGAGAGCGAGGCCGGGCGCAGGATGGAAGAAGAGTTCTACCGCAGGCTCGCGGAGGTCGTCGAAGGATGGGAGGAAGCATTCGCGAGCCTGGATCTGGAGGAGCAGCGCAGGGTGGTGGCCTCCGCCGCCGAGAGCGGGCTCCTGCAGGCGATACAGATGGCCCGCGCCGCTCTGAGAAACCACGAGAACAGAAAGACTACTGGAGGTAGAAGAGAACATGGCAGAGAGAATGTGTGATGTGTGCGGGGTGAGGCCGGCCACGGTCACGCTGAGGAGGATCGTACCCGGCGAGCCCCCGCGGGTGCAGCATCTGTGCGAGATACACGCGGCCGAGGCGAGAGGAGCGAGGGGAGCGTCGTCCTTCGGTAGGGGCAGCCTCTTCGACGACTTCTTCAGCCGCTTCTTCGAGGAAGAACCCTTCGGGGGCACCGTCTCGGCCCCGAGGAGGCAGGCGGAGCAGGTGGACATAACCCGCTATTTCTCCGACGCGACGGAGAAGCTTTTGCAGCGGGCCGCCCGACGCGCCGCCGAATGGGGCAGCGAGGACATAACCTCCTCGCACCTGCTCGGTGCTGCGCTCGAGGAGGAGATAGTCAGGCGGGTGCTCGAGGAGGTCGACGCCGACGCCGGTGCGATAGCGGCCCAGCTCGACGAGGAGACCGAGAAGGGTGAGCCGAAGGAGAGCGCCTCGCCCGGGCTCTCGCCGGACGCCAAGCGGGCGCTGCTTTCGGCCTACGAAGAGTCGCGGGAGCTCGGCTCCTCCTACATAGGGCCCGAGCACGTGCTGCTCGCGATAGCCCGCGACGAGGAGAGCGAGGCCGCGCAGCTCCTCAGGCGCTTCGGGCTCTCGCACACCCGGCTGCGCGGGGCGGTCGTGCGCGGCGTCGACCGCAGCGGGGCCGCGCGCGAGAAGCCCAGCTCCACCCCCACGCTCGACGAGTACGGGCGCGACCTCACCCAGATGGCCAGGGAGGGCAGGCTCGACCCGGTCATCGGACGCGCGGACGAGGTCGAGACGACGATCGAGATCCTCAGCCGCAGGACGAAGAACAACCCGGTTCTGATCGGGGACCCCGGCGTCGGGAAGACCGCCATCGTCGAGGGCATAGCCCAGAGGATCGTAAGCGGCGAGGTACCCGAGACGCTCGCCGGCAAGCGGGTCATCGAGCTCAACCTCTCCGGGATCGTCGCCGGGACCCAGTACCGGGGGCAGTTCGAGGAGCGCCTGAAGAAGATCATCGACGAGATCCGGGAGCACTCCGACGAGTTGATCGTCTTCATAGACGAGCTGCACACGGTCGTGGGAGCGGGGGCCGCCGAAGGCTCCGTGGACGCCTCGAACATGCTCAAGCCCGCGCTCGCCCGGGGTGAGCTGCACGTGATCGGGGCGACCACCGTCGACGAGTACCGCAGGCACATCGAGAAGGACGCGGCGCTCGAGCGGCGTTTCCAGCCGGTGCTGGTGCGCGAGCTCACCGTCGACGAGACCATAGACGTGCTCAGGGGCCTCAAGGACCGCTACGAGGCGCACCACCGGGTGAAGATAAACGACGAGGCCATCGTCGCCGCCGCCGAGCTCTCCGACCGCTACATAACCGGGCGCTTCCTGCCGGACAAGGCGATAGACCTGATGGACCAGGCGGCGGCCAGGGTCCGGCTGCGCTCGAAGACCAAGCCCGAGGACACCCGGGCGATAGAAGAGGAGATAGAGCGCCTGCGGCGCGAGAAGGACCAGGCCGTCTCCGCCGAGGACTACCACAGGGCCGAGGAGCTCAAGGGCCAGATCCAGGAGCTGCAGGACCGGCTCGGAGCCTACAGGGCCGGACACAAGACTTCCGCCGAGGTCACGCCCGAGGACATAGCCGAGGTGGTGAGCCGTCAGACCGGCATCCCGGTGAGCCAGCTCACCCAGGAGGAGCGCCAGCGGCTGCTGAACCTCGAGAGCCGGCTGCACGAGCGGGTCGTCGGGCAGGAAGAGGCCGTCTCCGCGGTCGCCGAGGCCGTCAGGCGCGCCCGCGCCGGTCTCTCCGACCCGAACCGCCCCATCGGGAGCTTCCTCTTCCTCGGGCCGACCGGGGTCGGCAAGACCGAGCTCGCCCGCGCGCTCAGCGAGGCGCTCTTCGGTGACGAGGACGCCATGGTCCGCATAGACATGAGCGAGTTCCAGGAGAAGCACACCGTGAGCCGGCTCGTCGGGGCTCCCCCGGGGTACGTCGGCTACGAGGAGGCCGGCCAGCTCACCGAGGCGGTGCGCAAGCGCCCCTACTCGGTGGTGCTCCTGGACGAGATCGAGAAGGCCCACCCGGACGTGTTCAACGTCCTGCTGCAGATCCTCGACGACGGGCGCCTGACCGACGCCCAGGGACGCACCGTGGACTTCAAGAACACGGTGATCATCATGACCTCGAACCTGGGCGCCGAGAGGATCCAGGCGCACGCCAGGCGCAAGGAGTCCTTCGAGGAGCTCAAGGAGGACATGATGAAGCTCCTCGGGGCCCACTTCCGGCCCGAGTTCATAAACCGCATCGACGAGGTGATCGTCTTCCGGGCCCTCACGAAGGAGCAGATCGTCGAGATAGCCCGGCTCCTGCTGGAGCACACCCGCAGGCGGCTCGAGGCGCAGGACATCGAGGTCGAGTTCACCGACGAGGCCGTCGAACTTCTGGCCGAGGAGGGCTTCGACCCGCAGTTCGGGGCGAGGCCGCTGAGGCGCACCATCCAGCGCCGCATAGACAACGAACTCTCCCGGCTGGTCCTCGAAGGGGCGCTCGAGGCCGGAGACAGGGTCGTCGTCGGCGTGAAGGACGGCAGCTTCGACTTCGAGGTGCTCGAGGGCGCGGCCACGGTCGAGGAAAGATAGACAAAAGAAGCCCGGCTGATCGTCCTCAGCCGGGCTTCCTGTCTTCGGGCGAGAGAAAGGAGGTGGTCTTCCAGGATGAGGGAGCACGTCCGCACCGTAGCGCTCGGCGCGAACCCGCGGGGCGACGTGGAGCTCACGCGCAGATTCCTGGAGAGGGCCCGTGCCGAAGGGGCCGACGCGGTGGCCCTCGTCGGGAACCTCAGCGCGGGCGGCGAGGCGGAAGAGTACGCCGGGCTGCTCAGGACCCTGGGGGATGCGGGCCTCCCCGCCTTCTACGTCCCCGGCCCCGACGACGCCCCGGTGGGGAGGTACCTCAGGGAGGCGTACAACGCAGAGATCGTCTTCCCGTTCATACACGGCGTGCACGGCACCTTCGCCTTCGGTCCGGGGTACGTGGCGTTCGCCGGGATGGGCGGCGAGATAGTGGACGAGCCCACCAGGGCCCGCGAAGAGGTCGAGAACCTCCGGTACCCCGCCTGGGAGGCGGAGTACCGGCTCAAGATCCTGCAGGAGCTCAGGGACTACCAGAAGGTCTTCCTGCTCGGCACCCGACCCGCCCACAAGGGTCTCGGGGAACCAGGCAGCGAGGTCCTCGCCGAGCTCGTGAACACCTATACCCCGCGGCTGGTCCTCTGCGGCGGAGAGAGCTTCGAGCGGGTGATGCTCGGTACCTCGCTGGTGGTGCAGGCCGGAGATCTCGCCTCCGGAAAGTTCACGCTCGCCGACCTGAGGAAACAGGAGGCCCGGGAGGCCGGCCTCCAGGCGCCGGCCCCCTCAGGCCGATACACGGAGAAGTAGTAGTCGTCGCGTCACTCTGGTAACATCTCGGACTACATCGAAGGGGCGACGATGAAAAGATTGCCGAGGAGAGATCCATGAATCTTGTGAACCTGTTCTGGCTGTTTTTGATCCTGGCGTCGCTGCAACCCGTGATCCAGCAGCGCCTGCTCGAGCTCTCCCGGCAGAGGACCTTGGCCCGGCTCGCCTCCGAGCGGGGTTCCACGGTGATAACCCTGATCCACCGCCAGGAGACGATGTCGTTTCTCGGGTTCCCCGTGGTCCGCTACATAGACATCGACGACGCCCAGAGCGTGCTCGGCGCGATAAGGGCGACGCCTCCGGGTAGGCCCATAGACATAATCCTGCACACCCCGGGCGGGATGGTGCTGGCGGCGAGCCAGATCGCGAGCGCCCTCGCCGAGCACGACGGCCCCGTGCGGGCGATAGTCCCTCACTACGCGATGAGCGGGGGGACCCTGATCGCGCTCGCCGCAGACGAGATAAACCTCGACCCCCACGCCGCCCTGGGCCCCGTGGACCCGCAGCTCGGCGAGTATCCCGCCGCCTCGATCGTCGCCGCTGCAGAACAAGCCAGAGACCCCGACGACCGCACTTTGATACTCGCAGACATGAGCCGCAAGGCCCTCTGGCAGGTCGAGAGGTTCGTCGGCGGATTGCTCGAGCGCCACATGGATCCCGCCCGGGCGCGGGAGGTAGCGCGGGTACTCTCCTCGGGCACCTGGACCCACGACTACCCGCTGGAACCCGACGAGCTCATCTCCCTCGGGCTGCCGGTGAAGGTCGGGATAGACCCCGCCGTCTATACGCTCATGAAGCTCTACCCGCAGCCGAAGGGCCGCAGGGAGTCCGTGGAGTACGTCCCCTCCCCCATCCAGCCGCCCCGTCAGCCCCGCCGCTCGGTCCCGGCCCGGGGGAGCAGGGACGGCTAGCGTCCTCCGGGCAAGAAAAATCCAACCCCGCGGCCTTTGCCCTCTCCGGCCGGGTGGGCCTGTCCGGAGGTGGTGATGGCACCTTTGCTCCGGACCTCCGCCGTAGCCTGCGGGGTTGGCTCTCGATGGCTCCGTCAGCCGGTCCTGACTCCTCTCCGTTTCATCGCGACCACCCCCTTTCTCAGAGGATCTCTCTCTGATCCTCTCTCCACCCTCTTTATTAGCGGGGCCGCCCGCGCGTGCAACCCTCCTCAGCCGCCGAGCAGCCGCCTGGAGGAGGAAGGCCCTTCCTCTTCGAGCTTCTCCAGCAGATCCGAGGCGTCGGCGAAGGCGATCCTGTGGCGGGCCATCTCCCGGTGCGCCCCCTCGTAGCGAGCAAGGTCGCCGGACGCGGCCGCCTCCGAGGCCTCGCGGGAGGCCCGGGCGAGCATCCTCCCGGCGCGTTCCCGCTCGAGGCCCACGACCTTCCTCCGCAGCCGCCAGATCTCCTCGCCGATCTGCTCCTTGAGCACCGGGTCGAGGACGTTCTTCCTGCGCGCCTGCGCGTCGGCCACCGCGCGCTCGAGCGCCTCGCGGGCCGCCTCGAGATCCCCTGGCGGGGCGCTCAAGCCGCGAGCCCCTCCAGCCCGAACTCGCGGCTGCGC
>NZ_JCBAJP010000018.1:0-27890 GCF_059772285.1 Rubrobacter sp. M3-4 | reverse complement strand
AGGAGCGCAGGGCGCGGGTTTATACTTGAGTCGAATGGGCCTATACTGGGGAAAGCAGTTTACAAGAAAGGTTTAGGGATGCTGGAAGAGCGGAAGATCAGGACGGAGATTCCCGGTCCCAAGAGCAGGGCTTTGATGGAGCGGCGTCGGAAGGCGGTTTCGGCGGGCCTCGGGACGGCGCTACCGATATGGGTAAGGGAGGCGCATGGCGCGCTGGTCGAGGACGTGGACGGGAACACGTTCATAGACTTCGGTGGTGGGATCGGTGTCCTGAACGCCGGGCACACCAACCCGGCGGTCGTCGAGGCGGTGAAGGAGCAGGTCGAGCGGCTGACGCACACCTGCTACTACGTGACGCAGTACGAGCCGTATCTGGAGCTGGCCGAGAAGCTGAACGCGCTGGTACCGGGGGACTTCGAGAAGCGCTCGTTCTTCTGCAACTCCGGGGCCGAGGCGGTCGAGAACGCGATCAAGGTGGCGCGGGCGTACACCGGTCGGCCGGCGGTGATCGCGTTCGAGAACGCCTTCCACGGGCGGACGTTCATGGCGATGAGCCTTACGAGCAAGGTCAGCCCGTACAAGAAGAACTTCGGGCCGTACGCGCCGGAGGTCTACCGGGTTCCCTCGCCCTACGCCTACCGGTGTCCCGCCGGAAAGGACTGCTCGGGCGGGTGTCGGGGGGACTGTCTCGGGGCGCTGGATAAGCTCTTCGTGAGCTACGTGGACCCGCGGAGCGTGGCGGCGATGATCATCGAGCCGGTGGCCGGAGAGGGCGGGTTCATCCCGGTGCCGGACTTCTACCTCAGGCGCCTCAGGGAGATCTGCGACGAGTATGGGATCGTCCTGATCATAGACGAGGTCCAGACGGGCTTCGGCAGGACGGGGAAGATGTTCGCGATCGAGCACTCGGGTGTGGAGCCCGATCTTTTGACCACGGCCAAGAGCCTCGGCGGCGGTCTCCCGATAGCCGGTGTGACGGGAAGGGCGGAGATCATGGACGGCGTACACACCGGCGGCCTCGGGACGACCTACGGCGGCAACCCGCTCGCCTGTGTGGCCGCTCTGGCGGTTCTCGAGACCTTCGAGGAGGAGGATCTCCTCTCCCGTGCGAACGTCATCGGGGAGCGTACGATGGCTGCGATGCACGAGATGCAGAAGAGGCACCCGGATTTCATCGGCGACGTGCGCGGACTCGGGGCGATGGTCGCGATGGAGCTGGTGAAAGACTCCGAGAGCCGCGAGCCGGACAAGGAGAGGACGGCCGGCATCGTCGAGGCGGCCCTGCAGGAGGGGCTGATGCTCCTGACCGCCGGGCAGTACGACAACGTGATCCGCACCCTCACGCCGCTCGTCATCACCGACGAGCAGCTCGACGAGGGGCTCGCCATCCTCGCGCGGGCCGTGGATTCGGTCGCCTGATCCAGACCGCACCGGAGAGGGGGAGGGCGGTTCCGCCCTCCCCCTTTTATTCATTCGTTCTCAGGCGCGGCTTCCCGCTATCGCGGGGGCTGCAGCGGTGGCGGTGAGCGCGGCGAGCAGCACCTTCGCCAGGTCGAACGGTACGAACGGCAGGACCCCCTGCGCCAGCGCCGCCGTGGGCGAGAGGTGGGTCACCGCGGCGAGCCAGGCGGCTCCGGCGGCGTAGATCGCGCAGAGCGCCAGCGTCCCGCTGAGGGAGCAGGCCCACAGCGCCTTCCTGCGGTTCGAGCCTGCAGCCGCCCCTGCGGCGAGACCGGCGAGCGCGGCCGCGACCGGGTAGGAGAGGAGATAACCTCCGGTGGGACCCAGGATCGGACCCAGCCCCCCGGAGAAGCCGGCGAAGACGGGTACGCCGATGGCCCCCACCACCAGATAGACGATCTGCGCCAGCGCCCCGGCCCGCCACCCGAGCAGGAGCCCGGAGAGTACCACGGCGACGACCTGCAACGTGAACGGCACCGGAGTGAAGGGGAGCGGTACCGTGATCTGTGCGGACACGGCCGTCACCGCGGCCATGAGCGCGGCCCGCGTCAGAGTGCGTGTCCTCAGGGCTCTTCCTCCTGTCTCTTGGACGATTCCTTCGAAGCCCGTATTTTAGGCGATAAAAAAAGACCGGGGGAACCCCGGTCTTCTGCACGACGCTCCGTCGCCCGCGATCAGGAGACCGCCGGCTTCAGCCTCCGGTCGAGCTGCTCGAGCAGGCTCTCCCGGTTCTTGTGCAACCTCTCGTAGTCGCGGATGAGCCTTATCTCCTCGGCGGAGAGCCCCTCGAGGCGCTTCGAGATCTCCGCCACGCTCAGATCGTCGTATCCCTCGATCGGAAGCTCCTCTTCCTCGACGCCACCCTCTATGAGCCTCAGCCCCTGCCGGTAGTAGGCCAGCGGGGCGTAGAGGAGGTCCAGATAGCTGCCCGTGATCTCCCCGGCCAGCGCCCGCACGTTCTCCCGCTGCGCCTCGACCCTCTCAGCCAGCTCCTTCGCAAACTCGCCGTTCGCCGCACCCTGGTGCCGGGCCTCGGCGACGAACCTGTCCGTCATCCCCAGCGCGAACCTCACGTTGCGCTCCTGCAGCTCCACGGCGTGCTCCGCAATGGCCCTGTACAACTCCCCGACTTCACGTACCAGCCCCTCCATGGCCCGGCTCGTCTCACGAAGCTCGCTCATTGCAGTCCTCCTGAATCGCTCTCTCTGCATATCTATATGCAGTATACACATATATACAGAGTATTCAAGATTGGAGGGGGTAGGGCGTTGCCATTCTGTTATTTCGATGCGTTAAGATGCCGCAGCGATGGCGTGGGGCTCTGGTCTCCGGGCCGTCGTGCTTTTACGGTACGAAGAGAGGGGGATGAGTTGAGACTCAGGGGTTTCATGGTTTTGCTGGCCGGGGTTTTGATGGTGACGCTCGTGGCCGCCGGATGTGGGCGATCCCAGGCAGGTGGGGCGAGCAAGCCGGGGACCATGAACGAGAAAGCCCGCCAGCAGCAGGTGGCTCCGAAGAAGGGGGAGGGGCAGGATCGGGGGCTCATCGCTCCGGCGCCCAAGAGCCATGTGCTGAGGCTCACGGTGCCCGCGATGAAGCGGGTGCGCGACGCGGTGGTTCCCACGGCCGTCGGGACCGACGAGCAGGCGCTCAAGAACCACGTCGCGATACACCTGAAGGGGACGGGATTTCCCTGGCAGAAGGTCACTAACGTCTACATAGCCGGCCACAGGCTCGGTTACCGCGGGACCAGGAGCCTCTATGCCTTCTACGACCTCAACAAGCTGAAGAAGGGGGACAGGATCTACGTAACCGACGCCAACGGCAGGAAGTACACCTACGAGGTCTTCAAAAAATTCGTCGTCTCGCCGACCGACATCGGGGTCACCAAGCCGTTGCCGGGCAAGAACGTAGTCACCCTGCAGTCGTGCACCCTACCGGACTACGAGAAGCGGCTCATCGTGCAGGGAAAGCTCGTCTCCCACACCTGAGCCGTCCTGCCGTGGGGGTACGATCCCGCGGTTTGTGAGCAGGGACGCACCCGCCGGTCGGGGCTGCTGATAAACTCCCCTCTGGCGAGCCCAGAGAGAAGAAGTCGGCTGAGGGCTCTGGAGGTCCGGTGCTCGAGCGTACGAGAGGGAAGACGTCCGCGTCCGGAGAAGCGCTGGCGCGCAGCATCGAGGGCATCCTCGCCGCGCGGCGGAGCGGTGCCGGGCGGGTGGTGCGCCTCGAAGCCGGGCTGGAGCGGGCCGATCCGCTGCGCTGGCTCTCCGGCCGGCCCGAGCGTCCCCGTTTCTACTGGTCGGCACGCGACGGGAACCTGGAGGTCGCGGCGGTCGGCGCGGCGGAGATCCTCGATGGCGTCCCGGACTCTGCGGGCAGGTTACCGCGTGGCTCGCGCTACTACGGCGGGCTGCGCTTCGATCCGGCGCGCGATCCGGCTTCGGAGTGGGAAGGTTTCGGGAGCGCGCGCTTCTTCCTGCCCCGGTTCGAGCTGGTACGGGAGGAAGGACGGACGGTATTCGCCTGCAACCTCGTGCTCCCCCGGGACACGGCGCGTTCGCTCGAGCTGGCGCACGCCGCCCGGAGTATGAATCCGTCCTCCGGCGCAGAAGACGTCTGGACCGCGTTGCCGGAGGTCGTCTCCAGAGGGGATCTGCCCGGATGGGCGGGATGGGCGGAGAACGTACGATGGGCGCTCTCGGCCTTCTCGGAGGGGGGGCTGGAGAAAGCCGTGCTCGCCCGCAGGGTCACGCTGGAGCTGAGCGGTGAGCTGGACCCGACCTCGTTGTTGAAGGCTCTCTCGGCGGTTTCGCCGGGATGCTTCGGAGCTCTGTTCGAGCCCGACCGGGCGGGTGCTTTCGTGAGCGCCTCCCCCGAGCGCCTGTTCAGCGTGGAGGGGACGGAGGTGACCAGCGAGGCCGTCGCCGGGACCCGGCCCCGGGGGATCTCCGAATCGGACGACACCGGGCTGAGCCGGGAGCTTTTGGCCAGCGAGAAAGACCTGCGCGAGCACGAGTATGTCCGGAGGAGCATTCGGGAAGCGCTCGGGCGGCTCTGCGAGGAGGTCGAGATATCTCCGCAGCCTGAGGAACTCACGCTCGCGCAGGGGCGTCACCTGCGCTCCCCCATCAGGGGCTCTCTCCGGGCTGGCGTCTCCCCCCGGGACGTCCTCGAGGCCCTGCACCCGACCCCGGCCGTCGGCGGGTGGCCGCGGGAGGAGGCGCTCTCTCTCATCCGGGAGCTCGAGCCCTTCGACCGGGGCTGGTACGCCGGGCCGATCGGCTGGATCGGGGCGGAGGGAGCGGAGTTCGCCGTCGGGATCCGGTCCGCGCTCGTAGCGGGGGAGAGCGCGCATCTCTTCTCCGGCAACGGGATAGTCGAGGGTTCGGATCCGGCGTCCGAATGGGGTGAGCTCGAGGGCAAGCTCGGAGCTTTCGCCAAGGTGCTGGGTTTTGGTCCTCCCCGCGGCTGAGGCGAATCTACTGTGGGCCTCCCTCCTCGTCGAGGAGCTCGTGCGGGCCGGTGTGGGGCCGTTCTGTATCGCGCCGGGCTCCCGCTCGACCCCGCTCGTGGCGGCCATAGCCGAGAACCCGCGCGCTCGCGCGGTCGTCCACTACGACGAGCGGGGGACGGCCTTCTGCGCGCTGGGCTACGCCCGCGCCACCGGCAGGCCCGCCGCATGGGTGACGACCTCCGGGACGGCGGTCGCGAACGGACTCCCGGCGGTCGTCGAGGCGGCGACCGACTGCGTGCCGGTGATCCTCCTCACCGCCGACCGGCCGCCGGAGCTGCGCGAGACCGGCGCGAACCAGACGATCGTGCAGCCGGGCCTCTTCGGGGGGTACGTCCGCTGGTCCTTCGATATGCCCGCCCCGGACACCCGGCCCGCCCCTGAGATGGTGCTGACCGCCGCGGATCAGGCCGTCTACCGTGCCCGCCGGGCCCCCGCGGGGCCCGTACACCTGAACCTGATGTTCCGCGAGCCCTTCCTGCCACCCCCGGGAAGGCGTCCGGAGGTTCCGCCACATCTGCGGGGCTGGTACGAGAAGAGGGCCCCCTATACCCGTTATGCGGGCGGGGTGTCCTCCGCCGAGGGGGTGGGGGATCTGTGGGAGGAGCTGCGCGGGGTGGAGCGGGGGCTCGTCGTCGCCGGGAGGCTCGGGAGCCGGCGGGAAGGTGAGGCCGTGCTGGACCTCGCCGGGGAGCTCGGGTGGCCGCTGCTCCCGGACGTGGTCTCACAGCTCCGGCTCGGGGGCAAGGGGGGAACCCTCGTACCGTACTACGATTTGCTGCTGGCGGACGAGGATTTCGTGCGAGGCAGCAGGCCGGATGCAATCCTGCGGTTCGGCGGCGGGCCCGTCTCAAAGCGGCTGCAGCGGTTTCTGGAGCGTGCGAAGCCCGGGGTACGCGCGGTCGTGCACGAGAGCCCGTTCAGGCTCGACCCGGACCACGCGGCGAGCCACAGGTTCGAGGCCGCGGTTGGCGAATTCTGCGCGGCCCTGCGCCGGGAGGTGCGTGAGCGCCCGGGGAAGCCGGACCCGGCCTGGACGGAGCGGTGGGTCTCGGCCTCGGAGGAGATCGGACGAAGGCTCGCCGGGGGCTTCTCCGGCGACCAGGAGCTCAGCGAGCCCCTCGTGGCCCGGCTCGTCACCCGCCACATCCCAGCCGGGCACGCCCTGTGCCTGGCGAGCAGCATGCCCGTGCGGGACGTGGACGCCTTCGGGGTTGCCGAGGGCGAGCCGGTCCCCGTCTTCGCCAACCGCGGCGCGAGCGGCATCGACGGGACGGTCGCCACGGCGGCGGGTTACGCCGGGGGCTCCGGGCGGCCGGTCACGCTACTCATCGGAGACCTCGCGCTCCTGCACGACCTGAACTCTCTCGCCCTGATCAGGGGACTGCCCGTGACGGTCGTGGTCGTGAACAACGACGGCGGCGGGATCTTCTCGATGCTCCCGGTCGCACGGCAAAAGAAGAACCTCTTCGAGAGGTACTTCGGGACGCCGCACGGGCTCACCTTCGAGTCCGCCTCCGCGATGTTCGGCCTGCGTTACGAACGGCCCGCCACGGTGGAAAGATTCGTCGAGGCTTACCGGAAGGCCTGCTCCAGGGAGGAACCATCGCTGCTGGAGGTCCGTACTGACCGGGCGGAGAACGCCGCGTTGCACGAGAGGATCATGAGGGAGGTATCGGGGTGAGTCCGCTCAGCTACGGGATCGCCGGTGAGGAGGGGGCACCGCCGGTTCTGCTGCTGCACGGGTTCCTGGGATCCAGGGAGGATTGGGCGGAGATCATCGAGGTTTTGCAGGAGGATTTCCTGTGCCTTGCGCCCGACCTGCCCGGACACGGCGGATCTGTGGGGTTGCCTTATCCCGACGCCTACACCATCGAGGGGGCGGCGCGGGAGGTCACTGCGCTCCTCGACGGGCTCGGCATCTCGCGGGTTGCGCTCGTCGGGTACTCGATGGGTGGGAGGCTCGCGCTCCACCTGGCGCTCAGGTGTCCGGAGCGCTTCTCGGGGCTCTTGCTGGAATCTTCCTCGCCGGGGATAGAGAGCGAGGAAGAGCGGGACGCCCGCCGCGAGGCGGACGAGAGGCGGGCCCGGAGCCTGGAGAGCGGAGGCCTCGAAGGCTTCCTCGAGGAGTGGTACCGGCAACCGCTCTTCGCCTCGCTCCAGCGGAGGGAGGATCTGCTCGGGCGGACGGTCGAGCATCGCCTCTCGAACGACCCACACGAGCTCGCCCGTTCCCTGCGGGCGATGGGGACCGGAAACCAGAAGCCGCTGTGGGATGAGCTGGCGAGGATCGCGGTCCCGGTCCTCGCGATCGCCGGGGAGCTGGACGAGAAGTATTCCGGGATCTGTTCCAGGATGCGGACGGAGGGGGGAGTCTCCATGGCCGTGGTCCCCGGGGCGGGGCACAACGTACACCTCGAGGCCCCGGACGAGTACACGAGGTTACTGCGAGGGTTTCTCAAAGCCCTATAATTCCCTTCCATGGCTACCATAGACTGGAAAGAAGCAGGCTCTTACACGGACATCAGGTACCACAAGGCCGAGGGGATCGCCAAGATCACCATAAACCGCCCCGAGGTCCGCAACGCCTTCCGGCCGCTGACGGTCATCGAGATGTCACGGGCGCTCGAAGACGCCCGCAACGACCCCGAGATCGGGGTGATCATCCTGACCGGAGAGGGCCCTGAGGCGTTCTGTTCCGGCGGGGACCAGAAGGTGCGGGGCGACACCGGATACCTCGAAGACCCGGAGAACCCGCCCCGCACGCCGGGCGGGGAATCCATCGGGCGCTTCGACGTCACCGAGTTCCACCTGCAGATGCGGCGCTGCCCCAAGCCCCTCGTAGCGATGGTCGCGGGCTACGCCGTCGGCGGCGGGCACGTCCTGCACGTCCTCTGCGACCTGACGATCGCCGCCGACAACGCGAAGTTCGGACAGAGCGGCACACGGGTCGGCTCCTTCGACGGCGGTTACGGGACCTCGATCCTCACCCAGCTCGTCGGCCCGAAGAAGGCCAAGGAGATCTGGTTTTTGGGCCGCACCTACTCGGCGCAGGAGGCACTCGAGATGGGGCTGGTGAACGCGGTGGTGCCGCTGGAGCGCCTGGAGGAGGAGACGGTCCGGTGGTGCAGGGAGATGCTCGAGAAATCGCCCTTCGCGCTGCGGCTGCTCAAGGCGAGCTTCAACGCCTACGAGGACGGCTTCGCCGGCATCCAGCAGCTCGCCCACGATGCGAACCTGATCTTCTACAGCACCGAAGAGGCGCAGGAGGGGCGCAACGCCTTCCTGGAGAAGCGCAAACCCGACTTCTCGAAGTTCCCCCGCCGCTCCTGAGGGTTTGTTCGGGCTCTACCGCTACCGCCTGCCGCTCGCGGGCCCGCCGACCCCCGGCGGAAAGACCCTCCCGGTGCGGGAGGGGCTCCTGATCCGGCTGGAGGAAGGCGGAGCCTGCGGCTGGGGCGAGGCCGCACCCCTGCCGGGCTTCTCGCGCGAGACCCTGGAGGAGGCCGCGCACGACCTGCGCGCCCTCGCCGCGGGCGGGGACCCCGACCACGCCTCCCCCTCCGCCCGCTTCGCCTTCGAGCTGGCCCGCCTCGACCTCGAAGCAGCCTCCTCCGGCAGGCCGCTCCACGCGCTCCTCTCGCCGCACCCGGCGTCGGAGGTGCGCCTCTGCGGCCTTCTGGAGGGCCCGCCCGAGGCGGTGCTCCCCGAGGCGGAGGGGATGCGCGAGGCGGGCTATGTGGCCGTCAAGCTCAAGGTCGGGCGCGCGGCTCCCGAAGAGGAGGCCGCGCTCGTCGGGGAGCTCTCAGCCCTGCTCGGCGGTATCCGGCTGCGGCTCGACGCCAACCGGGCCTGGAGTTTCGGGGAGGCCTTGCGCTTCTGCCGCGCCGTCCGCGGGGTGCCGATCGAATACCTGGAGGAGCCGCTCTACGAGCCCGCGGAGCTACCCCGACTGGCGGAGGAGACCGGCATCCCCATTGCGCTCGACGAGACCCTCCGCGAGATCGAACCGGAGGATCTCGCCCGCTGCCGCCACGTGCGGGCCGTGGTCCTAAAGCCCACGCTCCTCGGCGGGCTCTCGCGCTCGCTCGCCTTCGCGCGGGAGGCGCGCCGCATCGGGGCGGTCGCGGTCGCGAGCTCCTCCTACGAGAGCGGGGTCGGCACTTTGGGCCTCCTCGCGCTCGCCGCCTCCCTCGGGGACGCTCCCGCCGGGCTCGACACCTACCGCGCCTTCGAGGAGGACATACTCGAGAGCCCGCTCCCGCTCACGGGGCCGCGGGTGGACGCCGCCGCGCTCCTCTCCGGGGAGCACGCTGTCCTGAAGGACCGTCTAGAGGAGGTGGCGGCGTGAGGGAGGAGTGCACCGTCCCCTGCCCGCTGCGCGAGCGCGCGCGAGAGTTTCCAGAGACCCCCGCCGTCGAGGGGGATGGCGTCCGGATCACCTACCGGGAGCTCGACCGCCTCGTCTCGGCGGCGGCGCAGGCTCTGGAGGGGAGAGGGCTCGGGGACGGCTCCCGCGTTGCTCTACACATGAGGCGGGGCTGGCGGTACGTCGTCCTGATGCTCGGGGTGATGCGCGCCGGAGGGGTCGCCTGCCCGGTGAGCACCCGCCTGCCGCTCCCGGGCGTGCGGGACGCTCTGCGGCGCGCCGGGTGCGGAGTGCTTATCTCCGACGACGCAGCGCTGCTGCGGGGGCTCGAGGGCGTCGTGCGGCTGCGCCCGGAGGATCTCCTGGTAGAGGAGGGGGCGGCGTACGCTCCCACCCCTCTCGACATCGAACTCGACCGGCCCGCGACCGTCGTCTTCACCTCCGGGAGCACCGGGGAGCCCAAGGCCGCCCTGCACACCTGCGCCAACCACTACTTCAACGCCGCGGGCTCCAACCAGAACATCACCCTCGCCCCCGGCGACCGCTGGATGCTCTCGCTCCCGCTCTACCACGTGGGGGGTATCTCGATCCTCTTCAAGTGCCTCCTCTCCGGGGCCACGATCGCGCTGCCGGAGGAGGGAGCGCCGCTGGGGCGGGAGATCTCGCGCCTCGGCGTGACCCACGCCTCGCTCGTCTCCACCCAGCTCGTAAGGCTCCTGCGCGAGGAGAGCCCCGCGCTCGGCGGCCTCAGGGCCGTTTTGCTCGGGGCGAGCGCGATGCCTCCGTCCCTCATCTCCGAGTCCGTACGCAGGGGCATCCCGGTCCACACCAGCTACGGCCTCACCGAGATGGCCTCGCAG
Source organism: Rubrobacter sp. M3-4 (assembly GCF_059772285.1). Lineage (NCBI taxonomy): Bacteria > Bacillati > Actinomycetota > Rubrobacteria > Rubrobacterales > Rubrobacteraceae > Rubrobacter > Rubrobacter sp. M3-4. Next base: position 17,686 of record NZ_JCBAJP010000018.1, on the reverse strand, counting down.
GTCACCTCCACCCCGCCCGGGGCCTCGCGCGAGGAGCTCTCGAGCTCCGGGAGGGTCCTGCCCCACCGCGAGCTCTCGATCTCCGGAGAAGGAGAGATCCTGGTGCGCGGCGGGACGCTCTTCGCCGGCTACCTGAAGGACGGCGGGGTGGAGCGCCCGCTCGACGCCGAGGGATGGTTCCACACCCGCGACCTCGGGCACCTCGACGAGAGGGGCTACCTGCACGTGAGCGGCCGGATGGACAACCGTTTCGTCTCCGGCGGCGAGAACGTCCAGCCCGAGGAGATAGAAGAAATCCTCTGCCGGATGGAGGGCGTCGAGCAGGCGGTCGTCGTCCCGGTCCCCGACGAGGAGTTCGGCGAGCGGCCCGTCGCCTTCGTCCGCGGCGTGGGCGAGCCCCCGGCGCAGGAGCTCTCCCGCGCCCTCCGCGAGACCCTCCCCGGCTTCAAGGTCCCCGACGCCTTCTACCCCTGGCCCTCCGGCCTCCCCGAGGGGATGAAGGTGGATCGCGGTCTCTTCCGCAGGCTCGCCCGGGAGCTCCGCGCCGGTCGCTGATAGACTCAGATCCGAGATCGAGGAGAAGGGGGATCCCCGTGCAGAAGACGTTCGATGTGGAGGCGGTTCGGAAGGAATTCCCGGCGCTCGGACGCAAGGTGGGCGGGCGTCCGGCGGTCTACCTGGACGGGCCCGGCGGCTCGCAGGTCGCCAGGGGCGCGATAGAGGCGGTCGCGGGCTACATGGAGCGCGGCGGGGCGAACCTGCACGGGGCGTTCGCCACGAGCGTCGAGACCGAGGAGATCATCGCCGGTGCCCGCGCCGCAGCGGCGGCGCTGCTCGGCGCGGAGGCGGAGGAGGTCGCCTTCGGGCCGAACATGACCACGCTCACCTTCGCCCTCTCGCGGGCGCTGGCCAGGGAGTGGGGAGAGGGCGACGAGATCGTCGTCACCGAGCTCGACCACCGGGCCAACGTCGACCCCTGGCTCCTTGCCGCTTCGGATAAGGGAGTAAAAACGCGCTGGATCCGGGTGGACACCGAGACCCTCACCCTCGATCTCTCCGACCTGGAGGAGAAGGTAAACGGGAGGACCCGCCTCGTCGCCGTCGGTCTCGCCTCGAACGCGGTGGGCACGGTGAACGAGGTGGCGGAGATCTCCCGCCAGGCGCACGAGGTCGGGGCCGTCGTCGCGGTGGACGCGGTGCACGCCGCGCCTCACCTCCCGATGGACCGCGACGCGCTCGGGGCGGACGTCCTCTCCTGCTCGGCGTACAAGTTCTTCGGTCCGCACGTGGGGATCGTCGCGGTGAGGCGGCCCCTCTTCGAGCGCCTCGAGCCGTACAAGGTCGAGCCCGCCCCCGACAACATCCCCGACAGACTCGAGACGGGCACCCAGAACCACGAGGGGATCGCCGGGGTCAAAGGAGCCGTAGACTTCATCGCCTCGCTCGGCGGCGGGAGCAGCCTGCGTGAGAGGATACTCTCCGGGATGCGGGCGATAGAGGAGTACGAGGACTCCCTCGCGCAGAGCTTCCGCGCCGCGCTGCGCGAGATCCCCGGGGTGACCCTCTACGCCGCCCCCGACGGCGTCCGAAAGACCCCCACGGTCGCGTTCCGTCTCGCAGGCCATACTCCGCGCGAGGTCTGCGAGTACATGGCCGAAAGGGGCTTCTTCGTCGCCGACGGGGACTTCTACGCCTCCACCCTCGCCGGGAGGCTCGGCATCCGGGATGAGGGCGGGTTCGTAAGGGCGGGCCTGGCCCCGTACAACATCGCGGAGGAGATAGAGGAATTTATCGGGGTGCTCGCGGAGCTGGCCGGGTAGAAGGGAAGAAGCGGGAGGGCCATCCGGTCCCTCCCGCTTGGAGCTTTGTGACCCTCCCTCAGCGCACGGTCGAGGGGATGCCTTCGATCGGGGAGTCTTCTGTGCCGGGAGTCCGGCGTGTGATCCTTTCGACCTGCTCGCGGGCCTTCTCCGGCTCGTTGACCCACATCCGGTAGAACTCGAACGGGTTCTCCGCGAACCCGTAGCGCCCGTCCTCGCCGCTTTTTATCGTGGCGGTGTAACCGCGGTGGACGAGCTTGTAGAGGTGGTTCTGCGACTGCCAGTTGGCCCGGGCGTCCCGGATCTGGCTGATGGAGATCTCCGCGTACTGGTTCTCCATCGGGGTGGTACCCGTTTCGCCTAAAGTGTGCCCGTCGAAGCCGATGATCGAGGAGTGCCCGAAGTACGAGTAGACCCCGTCGTAGCCCGCGGCGTTGGCGACCGCGACGTAGCAGTTGTTCGCCCAGGCCATCGTGCGGGCCATCATCACCTGCTGCTCCTTGGCCGGGTACATGTACCCCTGGCAGCGGACGATCAGCTCCGCACCCTTCATCGCGCAGTCGCGCCAGATCTCCGGGTAGTTGCCGTCGTCGCAGATGATGAGGCTCACCTTGATCCCTTTGGGTCCCTCGCTGACGTAGGTCCGGTCGCCGGGGTACCAGGCCTCGATGGGGCACCACGGCAGGATCTTGCGGTAGCGCTGGACGATCTCGCCCTCCGGGTTCATCAGGATGAGCGTGTTGTACGGTGTCTTGTTGGGATGATCCTCGTGCTTCTCGCCGGTGAGCGAGAACACGCCCCACACACCGTTCCTGCGGCACGCCTCGGCGAAGATCTCGGTCTCCTCCCCGGGTATCTCGGCCGAGAGCTCCATCATCTCGTCGTGGTCGTAGAGTATGCCGTGGGTGGAGTACTCCGGGAAGATCGCGAGGTCGAGCCCCGGATAACCCCGCTTGAGCCCGTCGATGTAGCTGCCGATCTTGTGGCAGTTCTCGAGAATCTCTTCCCTGCTGTGCAGCCGTGGCATCTGGTAGTTGACCACGGCGACGCCGACGGTGTCCCTGCTCGAGGAGATGTCCCCGTGACGCATGCTTCTCGCCTCCTTCCGCTGGCTGCCCGAAAGTTTTGAGATCAGGTGTGCTCCAGCTCGATCCCCGTGTATCACCCCCTTTCGGGGATATTGTACCTTCCGTGTCAGCGTGATCAGCGCATGGCCCAGCCGCCGCCGACCTCGAGCGTCTGCCCGGTGATGAAGGAGGCCTCCTCGCTCGCGAAGAACGCGACGGCGTACCCGACGTCCTCCGGTCTGCCCCGCCTCTTTATGCACTGCTGCTCCAGGATCCAGCGGTTGTAGCCCTCCTGGTCCGGGTGGACCTTCTCGGCGTCGGTGGGGAACGCGCCGGGGGAGACGGCGTTCACCGTGATCCCCTCCGGCCCGACCTCACGGGCGAGCGTGCGGGTGAAGCCGACGATCCCCCCTTTTGAGGAGACGTAGTCCAGAAACCCGGCCCAGCCGAGCAGGAAGGTGATGGAGGCGATGTTGACGATGCGGCCCCACCCGCGCTCTTTCATGTGCGGATGGACCGCCCGGGCGCACAGGAAGTAGCCCTTTAGGTTGACCGAGAGCACCCGATCCCACTCGTCCTCCTCTATCTCGGTCCACGGCCGCAAGGGGTAGATCGCGGCGTTGTTGACCAGGATGTCCGCCCCGCCGAGCTCCTCCGCGACACGCCCGACCATCCGCTCCACTGAGCTCCGATCCGAGACATCCGCCGAAAGCCCGATGCACCGGCCCCCTTCCTTCTCCACCTCCGCGGCGACCTTGCCCGCCTTCTCTTCGTCTACGTCCACCGCGGCCACCAGCGCCCCACGCCCGGCCAGAACCCGGCAGATCCCCTCCCCGAGACCCCCGCCTCCTCCGGTCACGATGGCCACCTTTCCCTCGATCCCTTCCAAAGCCGGATCCCCTCCTTCCTGGATGTATCGCCCCCGGTTCGGGAGCCGTCCTTGCCGTGGTATCGATTGCTTTTATCCCTTTCTGCAGACGATCCCACCGTTGACTATGGGAATCTACCCCTCCCGCCCGGTTGGGTCAAAACCGGGCCACGGTATCGAAAAAAATTATTCTCATGATAAGAATAAAAAATTTGTTCTATCGTAACGGTTGTTCTAGAGTGAGTGTGGAAGGAGCCGGAGCGCCGAAAGGAGCATGAAATGGTCGCGGTCCACTACATAGACTCCGAGACCGGAGGCGTCGTGGGATGCGGGTTCGCGGAGACGCTGCCTGAGGAGGGCAGCGTGGTCTCGCTCGAGGGTATGGGTGAGTGTGTCATCCTCAACTACTGGGAACTCAGGCCCGAGTCCTGCGACGTCTACGTTTGCAGGATGGACCCTGGGGAGGCTGCGGCCTGAGCCTCCTCTAGCTCAGCAGCAGGTACAGGAGCGCCTTCTGGGCGTGCAGGCGGTTCTCGGCCTGGTCTAGGACCCTGCTCTGCGGCCCGTCTATCACCTCCGGGGTGACCTCCTCCCCGCGGTGCGCCGGGAGGCAGTGCAGAAAGATGGCATCGTCTGCGGTGAGGGACATGAGCTTCCCGTTCACCTGGTAGGGGAGGAACCTCTGCTTGCGCTCCTCGGCCTCCGACTCCTGTCCCATGCTCGCCCACACGTCGGTGTAGACGGCCTGCGCGTCCGAAACGGCCTCCTCGGGGTCGTTGGTGAGCTTCGGGGCTGCTCCGAGGGAGGCGGCGAGCTCGACCACCTCGGGGTCCGGAGCGTAGCCCTCCGGGTGGGCTATCGTGAGCTGTGCGCCGGTGAGCGCGCAGCCTATTGCTAAAGAGTGGGCGACGTTGTTGCCATCGCCGACGAAGGCTATCCTCACGCCTTCGAGCGTGCCGAAGTTCTCCTGCACGGTGAGGAGGTCGGCGAGCGCCTGGCAGGGATGGTGGGTGTCGGAGAGGCCGTTTATCACGGGGACGTCCGCGGCGTCGGCCAGCTCTTCGAGCTCGGCGTGGTCGAAGGTGCGGACCATGATCGCGTCGATGTAGCGGGCGAGGACCCTTCCCGTGTCCGAGGGGGTCTCGCGCTTTCCCATCTGTATCTCGTCGGGTTTTATGTTGAGCGCGTGGCCGCCCAGCTGGTACATCCCGACCTCGAAGGAGACCCGCGTGCGGTTGGAGGGCTTCTGGAAGACCATCGCCAGCGTCCTGCCGCGCAGCGGCTGGAACGGGACCCGCGCCCGGCGCAGCGCCTTGAGCTTGGCGGCCTCTCCCAGGATGAGTTTGATCTCCTCGGGTGAGAACTCGGCGAGCGTGAGGCAGTCACGCCCGGAGATGGGGGAGAGGGAAGGACTCTGGTAGTCGGAGGAAGGGATCATCTCAGGCCACCGCCTTCTCTTTTTTTTCGCCGAGCGCCTTTTCGACGCCCTCTCGGAAGGTGTCGAGCGCGTACCGCACCTCCGCCCTCGTCACGGTGAGTGGCGGGGCGAGGCGCAGGGTCGTCCCCCCGATCATGCTGACGAGCACCCCTTCCTCGAGGCAGTGCTCGAAGACGCGCGGCGCGATCTCCGGGCCGAGTTCGAACCCGAGCAGGAGCCCCTCGCCGCGCACCTCGGACCCGGGCACCTTCTCGGCGAGCTTCGAGAGGGCGCTCTTGAGGATCGTGCCCTTGACGCGCACCTCCTCCAGGAAACCGGGCTCGTTTATGACGCCGAGGACGGCTTTTACCGCGGCCATCGCGAGCGGGTTGCCGCCGAAGGTCGAGCCGTGGGTGCCGGGGGTGAGCGAGGCGTACTCCTCCTTCGCGAGCAGCGCCCCGACCGGCACCCCGCCGCCGAGGCCCTTGGCGCTCGTTATCGCGTCGGGGACGACGCCGGTACCCTGGTAAGCGTAGAGGTGTCCGGTGCGCCCGGCCCCGGTCTGAACCTCGTCGAAGACGAGGAGCGCGTCGTGCTCGTCGCAGATCTCTCGCAGGCCTTCGAGGAACCCTTCGGGCGGCACGTTGATCCCGCTCTCACCCTGGATGGGTTCGACGAGGATCGCGGCGGTCTGCGGTCCTGCGGCCTCTCGCGTGGACTTCAGATCTCCGAACGGGACGTAGACGAAGCCCTCCGGAAGCGGCCCGAAACCCTCCTGCAGCGCCGGCTGGGCCGTCGCGGTGAGACCGCCGTAGGTACGCCCGTGGAACGAGCGGCTGAAGGTGATGATCTCGTGCTTCTGTGGACCGTGCTTGGTGTAGGCGTGGCGCCGGGCGAGCTTTATCGCGGCCTCGACCGCCTCGGTGCCGGAGTTGCAGAAGAAGACCCTCTCGAAGTCTGTCGCGCCGGTCAGGATCTCCGCCACCTCCTCCTGCAGCGGCACCCGGTAGAGGTTCGAGCAGTGGATGAGCTTCTCCGCCTGTTCTTTGATGGCCGAGACCAGCGCGGGGTGGGCGTGGCCCAAAGAGTTCGTGGCGATCCCGCCGATGAAGTCCAGGTAGCTCTTGCCTTCCGCATCGAAGAGCCAGCTCCCCTGCCCGCTCACGGGCGCTATACCGAGTCGTTTGTAGTTGTCCATCAGGGCCGTCATGTGATGTCTCCTCCCGACACTAGCGTACCGACCTTTTCTCCGGAGGCGGCCCGAAGCAGCATCCCTTCCCTGCCGCCGTTGACTATCCTCGCTTCGACTCCGCCGCGCGCGGCCGCGGCGGCGGCCCGCAGCTTCGGGACCATCCCCCCGGCCGCGGTCCCGTCTCCGATGCGCTCTTCGCACCCTTCGGGGGTGAGCGAGCTCACCACCCTTCCTCCCTCGAGCAGCCCGTCGACGTCGGTGAGCAGCAGCAACGTCCCGGCCCCGAGACCGATGGCGAGGGAGGCCGCCGCCAGGTCGGCATTGACGTTGTACACTCCCTCCGGCCCGAGCCCGAGCGGGGCGATGACCGGGACGAAGCCGCCCTCCCACAGCGTCCGCACCAGGTGCGGCCGCACCTCCTTTACCTCCCCGACCCGGCCGAGGCCCACGACCGGCTCGACCAAAAGCGTCGGTCCGTCGGTGCCCGAGACACCGGCCGCCGCGACCCCGCGGGACTGGAGCTGCCGGACGAGCGCCTTGCCGAGGGAGCAGAAGACCATCTCGGCGACCTCCGCGGCCTCCGGGCTCGTGACCCGCAACCCCTCCCTGAACTCGCTCTTCATGCCGAGCGCGTCGAGCATCCGGCTGAGCTGGACCCCTCCTCCGTGCACCAGCGCGACCGGCGCCCCCAGCTCCACCAGGCGCGGCAGATCCGCGAGCGCCCCTCCTGCCAGCGACCCGCCTCCGACCTTGACGACGACGGGCTTCACGTCCGGTAGCTCCCGTTGATCTCGACGTAGCCGTGGGTGAGGTCACAGCCCCACGCCTCGGCCGACCCGTCCCCTTCATCGAGGCGGGCCGAGATCCTGACCTCTTCTCCGGAGAGCGCCGCCCCCGCCTCCGCCTCGTCGTAGGCTGCCGGCTCTCCGCCGGAGAAGACGACGACGTCGCCGAATCGGATCTCGACCCGGCCCGGGTCGAAGGGTGCCCCGGAGTAGCCCATGGCGACGAGCACCCGCCCCCAGTTGGCGTCCTCGCCGAAGACCGCGGCCTTGACCAGGTTGCTCCCCGCGACTGCCCGGGCGAGAGCCGCCGCCGACTCCTCGTCCCGCGCCCCTTCCACGGACACCTCGATCAACTTCGTCGCCCCCTCGCCGTCGCGGGCGATCTCACGCGCCAGGTGCCGCATCACGCCCTCCACCGCGGCCGCGAACGCCGGATGGTCCGGCGAGTCTTTCGCGACGGGCACGTTCCCCGCGGCGCCGTTCGCGAGCGCGATCGCCATGTCGTTGGGGGAGGTGTCCCCGTCGACCGTGACCCGGTTGAACGTGCGCCGGGTCGCCTCCCGCAGCAGCTCCTGCAGATACTTCTTCTCCACCGCGGCGTCGGTGGCGAGGAAGGCGAGCATCGTACCCATGTTCGGGTGGATCATGCCGCTCCCCTTCGCGACCCCCCATACCTCTACGTCCCTCCCGGACACCTCGCAGCGCGCCACGCACCCCTTGGTCCCGGTGTCGGTCGTCAGGATCGCGCGCGCGAAGCCCTCGCCCCCGCGCCCGAGCGCCTCGCACGCCCCCCGTATGCCACGTGCCACCTTCTCCATCGGCAGGTACTCCCCGACGACCCCGGTGGAGGCGACGGCGACCTCCCCCGACCCGACCCCGAGCGCCTCCGCGGCGACCTCCTGCATCCTCCTCGCGTCCGCGATTCCCCGCTCCCCGGTCGCCGCGTTCGCGTTGCCGCTGTTCGCGACGACCGCCCGCACGTCCCCGCCCTCTATCGCCTCGCGGGTTACGAGGAGCGGCGCGGCCTTCACCGCGTTCCGCGTGTACACCCCGGCCGAGGCGCACGGAAGCTCCGAGAAGAGCACCCCCACATCGAGCCTGCCCTCCTCCCGGATCCCGCCCGCCGCAGCACCGCACGAAAACCCCTCCGGCAGAGCCGCCACGCCAGGGAGGATCTTTATTCCATATTCTGCAAACTTATTCATCGGCCCGGCTATTGTCGCATCCAGAACCGCCGGGGTCAACGATTTTATTCAATTTCTTGAATATTTATCCGACAGCTGGTTCAATAGGGCGCATGGGACTTGCGGTCGGTATATACGGTGGCGGCGGGTACGCGGGGCAGGAGCTGGTGAGGCTCCTCTCCGGGCACCCGGAGGTCGGCAGGCTCGAGGTGGCCTCGCGGGGGCATGCCGGGAGGTGTGTGGGCGAGGTCTACCCGCATCTGGCGGTGGAGGGGAAGTTCGTCTCTCCCGAGGAGGTGGATGCGGGGGCGCTCGATGTGGCGTTCGTCGCGTACGCGCACGGGGAGAGCGCGCGGGCGGTGAAGGAGATCCTCGATGCCGGGGCGAAGCTCGTGGTCGACCTCTCGGCCGATTTCCGGCTCCCTGAGGCTCTGTATGGCGAGTGGTACGGGGAGCATCCCGCGCGGGAGCTCATCGCGGAGGCCCACTACGGGATTCCCGAGCTGTTCGGCAGGCCGGAGGGGAGGCTGGTCGCGAACCCCGGCTGCTACCCGACGGCGGCCGTTCTCGCGCTCGCGCCGGTGGTGAAGCGGGTGGGTGGTAGGATCCGGGCCGTCGCGGTAAACGCGCTCTCCGGGGTGAGCGGGGCCGGGGCGAAGCCGGGCGCGAGGACCCACTTCGTGAGCGCCAACGAGAACGTCACGCCGTACGGGGTGCCGCGCCACCGGCACACGCCGGAGATGGAGGAGGCGCTGCGGCGCTTCGGGAAGGTGCCGCCGGTCACCTTCGTGCCGCATCTCATCCCGGTGAGCCGGGGCATCCTTGAGACGATCGTCGTGGATCTGGACGAGGTGCCGGAGGCGGAGGATGTCTTGCGCTGGTACGAAGAGGACTACGAGGGGTGGTCCTTCGTCGAGGGGCGGGAGGAGCTCCCCCAGATCTCGCACGTCGCCAACACCAACCGGGTCAGGCTTTCGGCGGCGGTCGACGGGCGCGCCGGGAGGCTGCTTCTCTTCGCGGCCGAGGACAACCTGCTCAAGGGGGCTGCGGGGCAGGCGGTGCAGAACATGAACCTGGCATTCGGGTACCCCGAGGACCTCGGGCTCGCACATCTCAGGTAGGAGGGAAGGCGCTTTGGACTCGCAGGCTGGCTTGAACGTGGACAAGACGACCAGGCAGAACCTCATACTCAGGCTCATCTCCGAGCGGGAGCTCGGCACCCAGCAGGACGTCGTCGCGGCGCTCGCCGAGGAGGGGGTCGAGGTCGCCCAGGCCACCGTCAGCCGGGACCTGGCCGAGCTGGGGGTTCTCAAGGTGGGGAACCGTTATCTCGCGCTCCCGCACGAGCCGGGTTCGGCGAGCATCGAGGTCTTGCCGAGCTTCGTCCTCGGCGTCACCCCGGCGCAGAACATCGTCGTCATCCACACCCGCGACGGGACCGCTGGGGCCGTCTCGAGCGTCCTCGACCGGGTGAAGGGTCTCAAGATAGTCGGGACCGTCGCCGGGCAGGACACCGTGCTCGCGGTCGCGCCGGACACACAGGCCGCAAAGGAGGTCGCGGACCTCATCGCCGACGTCTGCCGCGCCCGCACCCGCCCGGCCGGGAGCATGGAGTAGCTTCGAAGGAAGATAGGAGTCATCGTATGTCGCTCGAAGGCAAGAAGGTCGTGCTCGCATACTCCGGGGGGCTCGACACCTCGGTGAGCATAAAGCGCCTGGAGGAGAAGGGGGCCGAGCCCTACGCTCTGTATGTTGACCTGGGGCAGGGCGAGGCCGAGACCGACGTGAAGGAGAAGGCCCTCGCGATAGGCGCCGCGGACTGCTTCGTCGTGGACGGGAAGGAAGAGTTCGCCGGGGAGTACGTCGCCCCGGCGATAAAAGCCAACGCGCTCTACGGCGGGAAGTACCCGCTGTTTACCGCGCTCGGTCGCTACCTGATCTCGAAGAAGCTCGTCGAGGCGGCCCGCCGGGTCAGGGCTACCCACATCGCGCACGGCTCGACGGGCAAGGGCAACGACCAGGTACGCTTCGACGTGACGACCGCCTCGCTCGCCCCGGACCTCATCGTGGTCGCCCCGACCCGCGACTGGAAGATGAGCCGCCCCGAGGAGATAGAGTACGCCCGCGAGCACGGCATCCCCGTCCCCGCGACGAAGGAGTCCCCCTACAGCGTGGACGAGAACCTCTGGGGCCGCTCGATAGAGGCCGGGCCGCTCGAGGACCCGGAGCACGAACCCACCCCCGACGTCTACGAGCTCACCACCGACCCCGAAGACGCCCCGGACGAGCCCACCTACGTCGAGCTCGGCTTCGAGGAGGGGCTCCCGGTCAGCCTGGACGGTGAGGAGATGCCGCTCGTCGCGCTCATCGCTCACCTGAACGAGATCGCGGGCTCCCACGGCGTCGGGCGCCTCGACATGATCGAAGACCGCCTGGTCGGGATAAAGAGCCGCGAGATCTACGAGGTCCCCGCCGCGACCGTCATCATCGCTGCCCACCAGGAGCTCGAGAGCCTGACTCTCCCCAAGGACGTGCTGCGCTTCAAGGCTCACGTAGAGCAGCGCTACGCCGAGCTCGCCTACGAGGGCCTGTGGTTCACCCCGCTCAAGGCGGCCCTCGATGCCTTTGTCGACGAGACCCAGAAAGCCGTCACCGGCACCATCCGCATGAAGCTCTACAAAGGTACCTTCACGCCGGTCTCGCGCAGCGCCCCGAAGGCCCTCTACAGCAAGGACCTCGCCACCTACGACCCCGAGAGCACCTTCGACGAGTCCGCCGCCGCCGGGTTCATCGCGCTCTGGGGGCTGCCGGCCCGCCAGTGGGCCGCCGTCCACGGTGGGATCGAACGGGTCTCGCCACAGAGAGCCGGCTGAGAGCGGAAGAGGCCTGGCTGCGGTAACCTCTACGCGTGGGTGAAAAGCTGGATTCCATCATGATGCGCCGGGCGCTCGAAGCCGCCCGTGAGGCCGCCTCCAGAGGCGAGGTGCCCGTGGGCGCCGTCGTGGCCCGCGGGGAGGAGGTGCTCGCCGTGGCCTCCAACGAACGCGAGGCGACCGGTGACCCCACCGCTCACGCCGAACTCCTCGCGATCCGACGGGCGGCCGCAAGGCTCGGCGGCTGGCGTCTCACCGGCTGCACCCTCTACTCGACCCTCGAGCCCTGCCCGATGTGCGCCGGCGCCGTCCACGCCGCACGCCTCTCCCGCCTCGTCTACGCCGCCCCGGACCCCAAAGCCGGCTACGCCGGAACCCTCCACAGCGTCCCCGAAGACTCCCGCCTCAACCATACCACCCGCACATCGCGCGGGGTGCTCGAAGGGGAATCCGCAAGTCTCCTGCGCTCCTTCTTTCACGCCCGACGGCGCCCCTCCCAGGGAAGCCCGGATACACCTGAACCACAGGTTGAGAGGTATCGAAGTTTGAAGTCCAGCTGAAATCTTCGATGTGTGAACCGGATGTGAAGGTACGCGCTTTGCCGGTAATTTTGGTGATGGCGAACGAGACGAAAATTTTTTCAAAAAATTTTTCACCCGGGGCTCCTCTCTGTTAAACCGCTTAAACAACGCATTTTTGCATGGTATTGCTTGATGAAGTTCATGTTGAGGTTTAAATAGCCGGTGTTGCGATCCGAAAATGTGGTGTGCTAGCTTTTTGCGCAGCCCAGATATGGTATTGCGCAGAGAGCGGGGGGTGAGAATGCAGTGTCCGTACTGTGATTACGAGGACACGAAGGTCATAGACTCGCGGCTTTCGGAGAGCAAGGATGCGGTGAGGCGTCGTCGGGAGTGTCTTTCTTGTGGGAGGCGTTTCACCACCTACGAGCGGCGGGAGCCGCTGCAGATAATGGTGGTCAAGCGCAGTGGGGAGCGGGAGCCCTTCGACCGGGGCAAGCTGCGGGCCGGGCTTGAGAAGGCGTGTGCGAAGCGTCCGATCTCCGGGGAGACCATAGACCTGATAGTGGATGAGATAGAGACGGAGATAAGGGAGCGGCGCAGGCACGAGGTCACCTCGAGAAGGCTCGGGGACATGGTCCTGCTCAAGCTCCGGCACATAGACATGGTCTCCTATCTGAGGTTCGCCTCCGTCTACCGTCAATACACCGACGTGGACCAGTTCCGCTCGGAGCTGATGAAGCTCGCCGGGTCGAGGTTGAGCAACACGGGCGCGAGGTAGTCGAAAAAACAGGGGTGGGAAGAGCCCGCCGCGCAGTAGAATCAGGGGAGGATGGGCATGGATTCCGATCTCGAACGGTTGACCGACATAGAACTGACCGAGAACGCGCTCGCGGTTCTCAAGAAGCGCTACCTGAAGAAGAACGAGCGCGGGGAGGCCATAGAGGAGCCCATAGACATGTTCCGCCGGGTGGCGGCGAACATCGCCGAGGCGGAGCTGAAGTTCACCGAGGGAGAGAAGGGCCGGGCGTTGTACGAGGAGTGGCGGGAGCGCTTCCTGCAGTTGATGCTCTCGCGGAAGTTCATGCCCAACTCGCCGACCCTCATGAACGCCGGAAGGGAGTTGCAGCAGCTCTCGGCGTGTTTCGTACTGCCCGTCCCGGACTCCATAGACGGCATCTACGAGACCCTGAAGCACCAGGCGATGATCCACAAGTCCGGGGGTGGGACGGGCTTCTCGTTCTCGCGTCTTAGGCCCAAGAACGACATCGTCAAGAGCACGATGGGCGTCTCCAGCGGGCCGGTCTCGTTCATGGCGATCTACGACGCCTCCACGGACAAGATAAAGCAGGGCGGGACCAGGCGCGGGGCGAACATGGGCATCCTGCGCGTCGACCACCCGGACATCGAGGAGTTCATAACCTGCAAGCGCGACAACGACCAGATCAACAACTTCAACATCTCCGTCGCGATAACCGACGCGTTCATGCAGGCGGTCGAGCGTGACGAGGACTTCGGGCTCGTCAACCCGAGAAACGGCGAGGTGGTAAGGAAGGTCAGGGCGCGCGAGCTCTTCCGCAAGATCGTGGAGGGAGCCCACCTCAACGGCGAGCCCGGCGTGGTCTTCATCGACAGGATAAACGCGGACAACCCCACCCCGCAGTTCGAGATAGAGTCGACGAACCCCTGCTCTGAGGCGCACCTGCCGCCCTACGACTCGTGCAACCTGGGGAGCATAAACCTCGAGCGCTTCGTCAAGGTCGAAGGCAGCGGGGGAGAGAGGGCCTCTCTCGCCGATGGGAACACCGAGGTCTCGACCTACGTGGACTGGGACGACCTGAGGAAGACCGTGCATACGGCGGTGCGCTTCCTGGACAACGTCATAGAGCAGAACAACTACCCGCTGCCCCAGATAGAGGAGATGAGCAAGGGCAACCGCCGCATCGGGCTCGGGGTGATGGGGTTCGCGGACGCCCTGATCGAACTCGGCATCCCCTACGACTCCGAGGAGGGGCTCGATTTCGCCCGGCGGGTCATGAAGTTCATAGACGACGAGGCGTGGGAGGCTTCGCGCGCGCTCGCCAGGGAGAGAGGCGTCTTCGCCAACTACGAGGGTTCACGGCACGAGGCCCGGGGCGACAGGGTGCGCAACGCCACGGTCACGACCATAGCCCCGACCGGGACGATCTCGATGATCGCCGGCTGCTCCGGCGGGATAGAGCCCCTCTACGCCATAGCCTTCATGCGGCGTCAGGCCGACATGGAGATGCCCGACGTGAACCCCCAGTTCGTCAGGCTCGCCAGGGAGAGGGGCTTCTACTCCGAGGAGCTCATGCGCCGGGTGGCCCAGGAGGGCAGCGTGCGACACCTGGAGGAGGTTCCGGAGGACGTCAGGCGGGTGTGGGTCACCGCCCACGACATCTCTCCCGAGTGGCACGTCCGGATGCAGGCGGCCTTCCAGGAGCACACCTCGATGGGCATCTCGAAGACGATAAATTTGCCCAACGAGGCGACGCCGAAGGACGTCGAGGACGCCTACCTCCTGGCCTACAGGACCGGCTGCAAGGGCATCGCCGTCTACCGCGACGGCTCACGCGAGGAGCAGGTCCTCTCGACGGGGAAGACCACCTCGTCCTCCCCGAAGGAGGAGGTCCGCCGGGTCTCCCTGGCCGAGGCGCGAAACGGCCGTCCCAGGACGCTCTCGGGGGTGACGAAGAAGATCCAGACGGGCCACGGACCGCTCTACGTGACGATGAACGACGACGAGTTCGGGCCGAGGGAGTGCTTCGTCGTCCTGGGCAAGGCCGGGGGGACGGCCTCGGCGTTCTCCGACGCGCTGGGGCGCATGATCTCGCTGGCCGAGAAGCACGGGGCGACCCCGGCGGAGATAGTGCACCAGCTGAGGGGCATACAGGACGGACACCCCGCCGGTATCGGACCGAACGCGGTGCTCTCCGTGCCGGACGGCGTGGCGCGGGCCATGGCCGAGCACTACCTCGTCGAGGGCGCGGAGAAGCGTGAGAACCTGCCCATCATCGGGGCGTGCCCGGAGTGCGGCAGCGGGCTCACCCGCCAGGAGGGGTGCGTGGTGTGCCACTCCTGTGGCTATTCCAAGTGCGGTTGAGCCCCGACGGGATCGTGTGAATTCTCGCGCACGACCGCAAGGAATGCTTCAAGGACCGGGCTCGACCTGGCGGGGGGCCAGACGAAGCCGAGCTCCACGCTCGGGGAGAGCCCGGAGACCCTCTTGTAGAGTACGCCCTTGCGGCTCAGATTCTGCACGGAGGCCGGCACGAGCGCCACACCCAGGCCGCCGGCGACCAGACCGACGATCGTCTGCATGAGCCAGACGTCCTTCTGGACGGCGTTGGGGACGAAGCCGGCCCTGCGACAGGCCTCGGTGACCTGTCCGTGGAGGCCGGGCATTAGCCGGTAGCGCATCGGGAGGATGAAGGGCTCGTGCGCGACCTCCCGCAGGTCGACCTCGGGCTCCGGGGCTAGGGGATGCCGCTCCGGGAGCGCGAGGACCAGCGGCTCGCGCGAGACACGCTCTATGCTGAGCGAGGGATCCTCCAGCGGCAGGTACAGGAAGCCCGCGTCTATCTTGCCCTCGTGCAGCTGCTGGACTATCTGGTCCGGCTTCATCTCGCTCAGGAAGAGCTCCACGCCCGGGTAGAGCTCCCTGAAGCTGTGCAGGATCTCCGGCAAGATCTCGTTGGACGCCGAGGGGACGAACCCCAGAGCGAGCCGCCCGACCTCCCCGTGCCCCACCCGCTGGACCACCCGCACCGCCTGGTCCAGCTGGATGAAGAACCTCCGTGCCTCCTCCAGGAGCATCTCCCCGGCCTCCGTCAGCCGCACCCCCCGGCTCGTCCGCTCGAAGAGCAACACCCCGAGCTCGCTCTCCAGCTGCTTGATCTGGTTGCTCAGAGGAGGCTGCGCCATGTGTAGCCGCTGCGCCGCCCGGCTGATGCTCATCTCCTCCGCCACCGCGACGAAGTACTGCAGGTGCCTGAGCTCCATCCTTTCCCATACCTCTTCCGTATATCCTGTTCGTGCAAACGGTATTGGACATATAGCAATGTCGGGCTCAAAATGTCAAGCTGCGGGAGGTGCGAGAGAGGAGGAGAGATGCCGACGGTCAGGGAGGCTGTCTACGAGCTGTTGCGCGGGTGGGGGATGACCACGATCTTCGGGAATCCGGGGTCGAACGAGCTGCCTTTCCTGAGCGATTTTCCTTCGGATTTCCGGTACGTTCTGGGGCTGCACGAGGGGGTCGTGGCCGGGATGGCGGACGGGTACGCGCAGGCCACGGGCCGCCCGGTCCTGGTCAACCTGCACTCTGCGGCCGGGGTGGGCAACGCGATGGGGGCGCTGGTCAACGCCCGTTTCGGTCGCTCGCCGCTGGTAGTGACGGCCGGGCAGCAGGCGAGGCCCATGATCACGCTGGAGGCGTTGCTCACGAACGTGCACGCGACCCGGTTGCCGGAGCCATTGGTGAAGTGGAGCTACGAGCCGCCGCGGGCCGAGGAGGTTCCCGCTGCGATCTCGCGTGCGGTACACACCGCATCCCTGCCCCCGCGCGGGCCGGTCTTCGTCTCGGTGCCGCTGGACGACTGGTCAGCGGAGGTCGACCGGGAGCAGCTTGAGCTTCTGCGCGAGAGGCGGGTCGACGCGCCGGGCGTGCTGGAGGAGGGGGCGGTGCGCCGGCTGGCCCGGAGAATAGACCGGGCCGAGAATCCCGTCTTCGTCGTGGGTTCCGAGGTCGATACCGGGGGAGCGTTCCAGGATGCCGTCAGGCTCGCCGAGAAGAGCCGCATGCCGGTCTGGGTCGCACCATCCGGATATCGCTGCCCCTTCCCGACGGACCACCCCTGCTTCCGCGGCGTGCTCCCGATCGGGATGAAGTCGCTCGCAGAATGCCTGCGTGGCCACGATCTCGTCCTGGTGGCCGGGGCGCCGGTCTTCCGCTACCACGCCTACGAGCCGGGGCGCTACCTGCCGCCTGGGGCCTCCCTGATCGCTCTGACCCAGGACCCAGAGGAGGCCGCCCGGGCGCCCTTCGGGGAAGCCCTGCTCGTCGACGTGCCCTCGGCGTTGCGGCAGCTCGCCGGGGCGGTCT
This sequence comes from Rubrobacter sp. M3-4, assembly GCF_059772285.1. Classification (NCBI taxonomy): domain Bacteria; kingdom Bacillati; phylum Actinomycetota; class Rubrobacteria; order Rubrobacterales; family Rubrobacteraceae; genus Rubrobacter; species Rubrobacter sp. M3-4. The sequence continues at coordinate 840 of NZ_JCBAJP010000018.1, read as the reverse complement.
CGCACTCCGGCAGGCCCGAGCCGGAGCCGCCACCCCGGCCCGCTCCGGCGCCCCAGAGCCTCCCGCTCTCCCCGGGCGCGGTCTACGACGTGCTCGACGACGTCCTCCCGGAGGGAACGATCTTCGTCAACGAGTCGACGGTGGACAAGGAAATCTTCTGGGAGCGGGTGAGGATGCGGCAGCCCGGCAGCTACTACTTCGCGGCCGCCGGCGGGCTCGGCTTCGGGCTGCCGGCCGCCGTGGGCGTCAAGATGGCCCTCCCCGAGCGGCCGGTCGTCGCCGTTATCGGGGATGGGTCCGCCCAGTACTCGATACAGGCCCTGTGGAGCGCGGCGAATTACGGGGTGCCGGTGACCTTCGTGATCCTGCGCAACGAGAGCTACGCCGTGCTCGAATGGTTCGGCGGCGTCCTGGGGACCGGGGACGTACCCGGCACCGAGCTTCCCGGGATAGATACCACGAAGCTGGCCGGGGGCTACGGCGTGGCCGCCAGGAGAGTCGAGACTACGAAGGAGCTCGCCGCCGCGCTCAAAGACGCCCTCTCCTCCGGCGCTCCCGACCTGATAGAGGTTCCGGTCGGGAGGCCTTGAGGATTCTTCCCGGGCCATACCTCTCGCATATGAGGTGAGACCCAGAAGGTATTTGTCCGCCCGGATCCGCGCTGCTAGATTGCATATCAGGTGGACCATACGAAGGAGGAGAGGGATGGAGGGATCTAGGAGCCTCGAAGACCTTGTGCGGGAGGCGGGGCGGGATGGGATCGCGCGGATGCTGCGCAACTCTCAGATAGGTCCCTATGCCTTCCCCGGGGTACCGGCAGAGTTCACCAACTGGCGTGAT
>NZ_JCBAJP010000017.1:0-34240 GCF_059772285.1 Rubrobacter sp. M3-4 | reverse complement strand
CGCTCCGATCCCGGCGGCCTTTTTCGCATCGTACTCCATAGCCCGTCTTGGTCAGTATATCCTCTGATTTTCGGGCGTTCACGACGAACTACTTTTTGAGAGAGGTGATCGGTTTGAAAGGGATCCCCGAAAGACTCCGGCATAAAACGCTCGAGATGCACGGCGTGGAGATCTTCCCCGGCATAGGAACCCCGTTCAGCCAGACGAGCAGGTTCGGTGCCGTCTTCGTCGCCGCCTGCGAGGGTCTCGACGCCACGAGGTTCCTCGGCTGGATAAACTACACCCCGATCTTCTTCGAACCAGGAACCGTCTGCTCGGTCGTCGGTGGCGGCTGGGCCGTCTTCTCCGGCTCCTCACTCCCCGTCTTCGGCGGGTTCGGCAGGGGGAGCGTCTCCTGGAACCGCAACGGCAAGCTGGCCCTCGCAGAGATCACACTGCTCCACGGCTCCTCGACGACAGGTCACGTCCACGCCATCTTGAACCATTTCCCTTTCCCGCCCGCTCCACCCACCATAGAAGGAACCGTCCAGTTCTTCTGAATCCAATTTCCGAGAATCGTACTTATCGGAAATTCAGGCGATACGGTAGCGGCTGTAGCGGGGCAGGATCTGGTCTGGGATGGAGACGTCGAGGAGGGTTCCTCCCTCGAGGGGCTTTTGGGAGTGGACGATCGCCCGTTCGTAGAGGGTGGAGACGATCTGGTAGTCGGAGTGTGGGATGAGGAGCTCGAGACGCTCCATGCGCTCGGAGAGCCTGGAGTATATCCGGTCGAGGAGTTCACGGGGGTTTCTCAGGGCGCTGAGGAGCGTGGCGGAGGGATATTTGGTCTTTAGTGCTTTGATCTCGTGCGGTTTCAGGCGGTCGATCTTGTTGAGGCACAGGATGACATCTTCCTCCTCTGGTGCGGGATCCAGGCCCGAGAGCGTCTCTCTCACGACCGCTACCTCCTCGTCCAGGAACGGGCTCGACGCGTCGGCGCAGACGACGAGCACGTCGGCGTCCGCCGCCGCCTCGAGGGTGCTCTCGAAGGAGTGTACGAGCTGGGTCGGTAGCTTGCGTATGAAGCCCACCGTGTCCGTCATCAGGATGTCCGGGTTCCCTTCGGTTCCCCGCACGATCCTGGTGGAGGTCTCGAGCGTCTCGAAGAGCCTGTCGGCGGTGGACCCTTCGGAGGAACTCAGGGCGTTCAGCAGCGTCGTCTTGCCGGCGTTCGTGTAGCCCACGAGCGAGACGGACGGTATCCTGAGCCTCTCTCGGGACTCCCTCCTCACCCTTCTGGATCTTCGTTCCTGCTCAAGCCTTCTGCGTATGGTCCTCATCCTGTTGCGGATGAGCCTCCTGTCGTACTCCAGCTGCTGCTCGCCGGGTCCCCTAGTGCCCACGCCGCCTCCGAGTCGGCTGAGCGCCCCGTTCCTCCCCTTCACCCTCGGGAGCCTGTACTCCAGGTCCGCAAGCTCCACCTCCAGCTTGCTCGCCCGGTCCCTCGCGTGGGCCTCGAATATCCTTATGATGAGCTCGGTCCTGTCCACGACGCTCGCCCCGCAGTCCCTCTCGAGGGCCCTCGCCTGGGATGCGCTGAGCTCGTCGTCGGTGATCACCATCCCCGCGTCGCTCTCCTCGACAAGAGACCTCAGCTCCGCGCGTTTGCCGCTCCCGAGGTATCCGACGGGGTCACGCCGGCTCTGTTCCAGGGTGCCTACAACCTCCACCCCGAGCGTCCTCGCCAGGCTCGCCAGCTCCTCGAGGTATCTGTCCTCTCCGGCGCCGACCAGGACGGCCCTCACGTCCCCGTCCATGGTACCGCCCTTCCCATCATCTCCGAGGCGCTTTCGGCCACCAGGACCTCCGCCTTCCCTGACAGGCTCCGGGCCAGTTTGTCGAACCACCGTATCTGTCTCCTCGCCATCCGGCGCGTTCTCGCCGCTATTCTCCGGCGGGCTTCCTCCCGGGGGATCTCACCCTTCACCACCCCGAGCAACTCCCGAACTCCTATGGACCCCATCACCTGCTCGCTCACCGGCTCGCCGCCCCTCACCATGTCGTATATCTTCTCCGCCTCTTCGAGGCCTTCCCGGGCTATCCGCGTCGAGCGGCGTTCGATCATCTCGTCCAGCATCTCCCTGTCGGGTCGGAGGTAGACGAGCGTCGTGTCGTACCTGAGATCCCCCTCCCATATCGAGCCTTCGGTCTTCGCCCCGATTAGCGAGAGCTCTATCTTTCTGGTCTCCCTCCTCTCGTTCTCGGATCCCCTGGCGAGCGCCCTGGCCCTCTTCCTCAGTTCTTCCTCCACCCTGGGCCAGAGTTGGATCTCGAGCAGCACGGCGTTCAGGTACATGCCCGTGCCCGCGTCGAGCACCAGGAGCGGCAGCTCTCGTTCCAGCCTGCGGACGGCCTCCCTGTGCAGCGCCACGTTCCACTCTTCGGTCACGCTGATGATTCCTACCAGGTTGGCCTCTCTCCGGCGTCTCTGGTTGGTTATGCTCGGTATCTCCCGGTAGACCTGCATCGAGTCCACGACCGTGGCGTTGGTGGAGAGCATGCCCGCCAGGTGATCCGCGAGGTCGCTCTTCCCGCTCGCCGTGGGACCGCATACGGCTATCGCCTTTTTTCTTCCCTCAGATCTCCTCTGCATACAGGACGTGCGGTCCGGCGGAGTTCACCCTCGCCCTTACGTACTCTCCGGGTGAGGCGTCGGTCTCGACGTGCACGGCGTGTCCGCTCCAGGTCTCTCCTATCGCGATACCATCCTCTCCCCTGGGATGCCGGATGTAGATCTCTTCTTCCGCTCCTATCTTCTCTCTGTTCCTCTTGAGCGCGTTGCCCTCGACCGCCCGGAGTATTTCGAGGAACCTCCTCTGTACCACTTCTTCCGGCACCCTGCCCGGCATCTCCGCGGCCTCCGTGCCCCTCCTCGGCGAGAACTTGAAGATGTAGGCTGCGTCGAAGCCGCAGTCTTCGACCAGCTCGAGCGTCCTCTGATGGTCTTCCTCCGTCTCTCCCGGGTGCCCGACTATTATGTCCGTGGAGAGCGTACCGTCCGGGACGTTCTCCCTGAAGACCTCTATCTTCCTCCTGTACCTCTCTGCCTTGTACCCTCTGTGCATCATCTTCAGCATCCGGTCCGACCCCGACTGGACCGGCAGGTGGAGCCTCTTCACTATGTTGTCCTTCCTGCCGATCAGCTCCAGCGTCCTGTCCTCCATGTTCGATGGGTGGCTGGTCGTGAACCATACCCTGGGTGCGATCTCGGAGACCCGCTCCAGCAGATCGCAGAACCTTAGCCCCTTCTGCCTCCAGGCATCCACCGTCTGCCCGAGGAGGGTTATGTACTTCGTCCCGCTCTCCACCAGCTCTTCGACCTCTCCGAGCACGTTCTCCAGCGGCCTGCAGATCATCCTTCCCCTCACCGTCGGGACGATGCAGTAGCTGCACTGGTAGTTGCAGCCGGTCATTATGGTGACGAACGCGCTGTGCTGCCCTTTCATCCCCGGCAGGTCCGGCGTGAAGGTCTCCTCCATGTTGGGCAGCCCTATGAAGCTGGCGAGCTCGTAGGTGTTGTGGGTACCTAGGACGAGGTCTATGCCGTACTGCTCTTTTAGCTCTCCGCCCTCCTCCGCAGCCCCTATGCAACCCGTGAGCGCCACCTTCTTCACTTTCCCTTCCCTCTTGAGCCTGTTCAGCTCCCCCAGGTGGCCCCTCACCCTGTCCACCGCGTTCTCCCTCACGTAGCAGGTGTTGAGTATCACGAGGTCCGCTTCCTCGTACCGCTCGACCTCTTCGTAGCCTGCTTCGATTAGCATCCGGCGCATCCTGTCGGAGTCGTGGACGTTCATCTGGCATCCGAACGTCCTTATGCACGCCGTTTGGGTCTGGTTCTTCGTCGGGTTCGTCTTGGTATTATTCATATTCATCCTCTGGCTCGTAGAATCTCGCCTTCAGCGTCAGGATACCCGGCCGGCTCTCCGCCTCGATGGACTCGAGTCTAACATAGCGGGCAGAGGCAGCCTCAGAGAGCAGGCCGCTCAGTCTCTCCATCTCCTCCCGATCAAGGATCACCTCAGGAAGAGTATTACGGGGTTCCGGATCTTCTCCTCCCCTCCCTCTTCTCCTCCCTCTCCGCCCGGGTTCCTCCCACGATACCCTGGGCGCAGGCTCTACTTCTCCTCTCATGATCCTCTGAACCGTGCGCAGGGAGACTCTCAACCCGAGCGAGCGCGCCTCCTCCAGTACCTTGGTCGTCTTCCCGTCCTTCCCATCCCTGCCGGTCTGTATTATGCGGTTTTGCAAGAGGGAGGCGAGGATGGCTGAAGGGGTTCCGTAGTGGAGGTGCAGGTAGGGTGCATGGAGGAGGAAAGAGCGGAGCGTGGCGATGAGGTTGGCTCTGGATGGTCTGCTCTCGGACTGGAGGGAGCGTTCGGGGAGGTGGGTGGTATCCAGGGTGACGGAGAAAGAGGTTGGGGAGGAATGTGAGACGAGGCGGGCCTCGACGGCGGCCTCCCTTATGTGGTAGAGGGAGAGCCCGGAACCGTGAGGAGGTTCTCCGGGGACGGTGGCGACGGGGTCGAGGTGCCGGGAAGTCACGCCCGGCTCGAAGATCAGGTCGGCGTAAGGCTCCGGCACCCCCCGGCCGTCGTCGATGACGACGAGGGTCCGGTAGCGGCGGGCCCGGAGGGTGGAGGCGACGAAGACGTTTTGGGCTCCGGCGTCGCGTGCGTTGCGCACGAGCTCTCTCAGGACGGCCTCGACCGAGTCGATGCGCGAGGGGGCCCGGCGGTGGCCCTCCGGACCGCCGAGCCGGGCGAACCCGCCGCCGAGATCCCGGTAGGGAGAATCCAACGACCGCCTCCCTTTTTAGTGGGCGACCTCCGAGACCCGGCTCTCGCGGATGACGGTCACCTTGATCTGCCCGGGGTATTCCAGTTCGGCCTCTATCTGGCGGCTGATATCGTAGGCGAGCTTGGCGGCTATGCGGTCGTCCACCTCCGCCGGCTGGACCATCACCCGGATCTCCCGCCCGGCCTGGATGGCGTAGGCCTTGTCCACGCCCCGGTGGGAGAGCGCGATGTCCTCCAGGTTGCGCAGCCTCTCCAGGTAGGTCTCGGTCGACTCCCTGCGGGCCCCGGGCCTCGCCGCCGAGACCGCATCGGCAGTGGCCACGAGGACGTCCTCCACGCTCTCCATCTCGATCTCGTGGTGATGCGCGGAGATCGCGTGCACCACCTCCTCCGATTCGCCGCATTTCCTCGCGAACCGGCCCCCTATGAGGGCGTGGGTCCCCTCGACCTCGTGGTCCATCGCCTTCCCGATATCGTGCAGCAGGCCCGCCCTGCGTGCCACCTTCACGTTGGCCCCCAGCTCCTGGGCCATCATGCCGCAGAGGTTCGCCACCTCGACCGAGTGGGCGAGCACGTTCTGACCGTAGGAGGTGCGGTACTTGAGAGCCCCCAAAAGACGCACGAGGTCACCGTGCATCCCGCCCCCCACCTTCGCGTCGTACATCGCCTGCCGGCCGGCGCTCCTCATCTCCTTCTCCACGTCCTTCCGGGCCCGGGCGACGACCTGCTCGATCCGGCCGGGGTGGATCCTGCCGTCCTCGACCAGACGCTCCATGGCGACCCGGGCGACCTCCCGTCTCACCGGGTCGAAGCAGGAGATGACGACCGTCTCCGGCGTGTCGTCGATGATCACGTCGACCCCGGTGTTCGCCTCGAAGGCGCGTATGTTGCGGCCCTCCCGACCTATGATCCGCCCCTTCATGTCGTCCGAGGGCAGCGCGACCGTCTTCACCGTAGATTCGGAGGTCAGCTCCGAAGCGAGCCGCTCCATCGTGGTCGAGATGATCCTGCGCGCCTCCATCTCGGCCCTCTCTTCGGCCTCGAGCGTACGATCCCGGACCATCCTCCCCATCCTGTCTTCGAGCTCCGCCTCGAGCCCGCTCAGCAGCCGTCGCTCGGCCTCGCCCCTGCTCAGGCCGGAGATCTCCTCCAGAACCTTCAGCTGCTCAGCCTCACGCTCGGCGAGCTCCTGGCGCTTCCTCTCCAGCGCCTCGTCGCGCCGCGAAAGCTCGCGCCTGCGCTCGTCCAGTTCCTCTTCCCGCCGATCGAGCGAGGCATCACGGTTGTTAAGCCGCTCCTCCAGCCGCGATAGCTCGGCCCGCCGCTCCCGCAACTCCGCCTCGACTTCGTCTTTGATCCGGAGCGAGGCCTCCTTGGCCGAAAGCGTGGCCTCGCGCTTTATGTTCTCGGCCTCCCTGCGCGCCTCCTGCAGGATCTCCGCGGCCTCGGCACGGGCCCGACCACGCCGCGAGCGCTCGCGCGCCCGCCAGAAGACGTAGCCGGCGCCGATGCCGGCCATGAGGCCGATCAACAGCCCCAGAATCGGCATTAACACGTTCATAGATTGTCCTCCAAGGGACCGCCAGAGAGGCGGTCACCCGCTCCAAGCCGTCTTGACTACACACTTGCTCCGAGAGAGGTCCCCGGTGGCCTCACTCAGCGGGGGTCGCCGAGATATTCCCGCGCCACCTCGGCGCAAACCTCAGCCGGATACCCCCGCCGCCTCAGGAAACCGTGAACCCGACGCGCGAGGGCGTCGGATCTCTCCCCAGTATTATAGCGCCGCGCCGCGAGAACGCGGGCCTCCTCCAGCTCGGATACCTCCGCGTATTCCCGGCCGATCGCTTCTTCGGCGGTCTCCCGGCTCACCCCGAGCCGGAGCAGGTCGGAAAAGGCCCTTCGCCTGCCGTACCCTCTCCCGGCCCGCTCCCGAGCGAGCCTGCGCGCGAAATCGGCATCGTCGAGATACCCCATCTTCGCGAGCTCCTCGACGACGTCCTCGACCACCTCCTCGTGGTGCCCGAAGCGCCTCAGCCTCCGGACCACCTCGAGCCGCGAACGGTCCCTGTGGGCGAGCAACCTCAGCGCCCGGTCCATCGCCAGCGGCCGCTCGTACTCGATCAACCGCTCCCGACGAACCTCGACCCCCTCCCGTAACCCCTCGCGCACCACGGCCTCGGCCGAAACCTCCCCCCACCTCTCCCCCTCCAGATAAACCAGGGCCCTCCTGCGCCCGACCTCGAGCCCGGTCACCCGGGGCAAGGATCACTCACCGCCGGAGAACGAGTCCTCCTCCGAACCGGAGGATCCCCTCGCACGATCGAGCCCCAGCCTGCCGTAGATATCCGCCACGATCCGCTCACGCACCTCGGGGTTCTCCTTGAGAAACTTCCGCGCGTTCTCCCTTCCCTGCCCGAGACGCTCCTCACCGTAAGCGAACCAGGCCCCGGACTTCTGTATGACCCCCTGCTCGATGCCCACGTCGAGCAGGCTCCCCTCCTTCGAGATGCCCTCGCCGTACATGATGTCGAACTCAACCGTCTTGAACGGCGGCGCCACCTTGTTCTTCACTATCTTTACCCGCGTCTGGCTGCCCACCGTCTCGTTGCCGTCCTTCAGGGCACCTATGCGCCTTATGTCAAGCCTGACGCTCGAGTAGAACTTCAGCGCGCGCCCGCCGGGTGTGGTCTCCGGAGAACCGAACATCACCCCGATCTTCTCGCGCAGCTGGTTGATGAACACCGCAGTGGTGCCCGAACGCGCCAGGGAACCGGAGAGCTTCCTCAACGCCTGGCTCATCAGACGCGCCTGCAACCCGACGTGGGAATCCCCCATCTCACCCTCAATCTCAGCTCTAGGTACGAGGGCGGCGACGGAATCGACCACGAGGACGTCGAGTGCCCCGGAGCGGACGAGGGTATCTGCTATCTCCAGCGCCTGCTCGCCGTTGTCCGGCTGGGAGAAGTAGAGGTCGTCGAGGTTGACGCCGATGGCTTCGGCGTAGGTGGGATCCAGGGCGTGCTCGGCGTCCACGAAGGCGGCGAGGCCGCCCTCCTTCTGAGCCTCGGCTATGATGTGCAGGGCGAGGGTGGTCTTCCCGCTCGACTCCGGGCCGAAGATCTCCACTATCCTCCCCCGTGGCACGCCACCGACACCGAGCGCGAGGTCCAGCGCGAGCGCCCCGGTGGAGATCGAGGGGATGCGCTGCATCTCCCGATCCCCCATGCGCATGATCGAACCCTTGCCAAACTGGCGCTCTATCTGTGCTACGGCCGCGCCGATCGCTTTGGTCTTGTCCAATATAGAAGTCCTCCAGGATGTCTCTCGGGTGCACGACAGATTATACGTGGCGCCCGGACTCCTCCCAAGACGCCATCCCTTCTCTAGGAAGAGCCCGCCTGCTTGAGCGTGAAGGTTCGGGTGAGGACCTGCCCCATCTCACCGAGGGCCCCGTAATTCTGACCGTTTATCCTGACCTTCACCGCCCCGGCGTTGCCGCTGGTTATGCTGATCTCGTGCCGGGCCGTAAACGTCCTGGAAAAACCGGGCTCGACCGTCTGGACGAAGACCACCTTGCCATCGCTCTTTATCTCCAGCCAGGAAGGCCCTCCGGAGACGTCGAGCCTGGCCTCGAGCGCCCGGGTCGTCACCTCCCCGCTGCTCCCTCCGGCGGGCTGTTTGCCACCCTGGCCGGAGCGAGAAGCGTTCTGCTGTTGCTTGGCGGGATTCGCCGCTCCCCCACCACCCTGCCCTCCGGAGGCTCCCGGCGAGTAAGAAGCCTTACCTATGTAGTAAAAAGCGGCGACGACGGCGAAGAGCAACACGACGGCGAAGATCGGAAGGGCCACGGAGGTGCCGGAGAAACGCCTCCCCCTCTCGGCTTCCCTGATCCCTTCGGAAGAAACCAGGGGTGGAGCGGGATGCTCCACCGAAACCTCGCCGGACAGGATTGGATCGTCCTCACCCTCACCCTGATGCGCTGCTTGATACTCACGCATCCTGCGCGCGTACTCCTCGCCGTCCAGACCGAGATGGTCGGCGTAGGTCCTCACGAACCCCCGCACGTAGACCGGAGCAGGCATGACCCCGTAGTCCTCCCGCTCGATTCCCTCCAGGTAACGGCGGCGGATCTTCGTCGCCCGCTCGACATCCTCCAGCGAGAGGCCCAGCTCCTCACGGGCACGTCTCAGCTCCTCCCCGATGCCTGCCCCGTCTCGGGCCCCGGAAGACCCGCGCTCCCATCCGCTCATCTCATCCAAAGAATATCACAGGAGTTTCCATCAGCCTTCGGCGCCCTTTTCCTCTCCCTCGACTTCACGGTCACCCTCCGGCTCTCCACCGAAGATCGTCGGGAGATCGGCCTCCCCAGCCACCACGGCCCGGCTCTTGGAGCCTTCGTAAGGCCCGACGACGCCTTTGCGTTCCAGCGCGTCTATTATCCGGCCCGCCCTCGAGTACCCCACCCTGAAGCGGCGCTGGATCGCGCTGACGGAGGCCTGGCGGGTCGTCACGACGAAGTTCGCCGCCTCCGGAAGGAGTTCGTCTTCCGGTTCCCCGTCCTCCGGCTCCGATGCGGTGGGCTGGGTCACCTCTTCGATGTAGCGGGCGGAGGCACGTTCGGCGCAGGCGGAGACGACCCTCTCCACCTCGGCCTCGGAGATGAAGGCGCCCTGCACCCGCGACGGCCTGAGGGCCGTGACGGGCTTGAAGAGCATGTCACCCCGCCCCAGGAGGGCCTCCGCGCCCGGGGTGTCGAGGATCACGCGGGAGTCGACCTGGCTGGAGACGGCGAAGGCGATCCTGCTCGGCACGTTGGACTTTATCATCCCGGTTATCACGTCGACGCTGGGACGCTGGGTGGCCACGACGAGGTGTATGCCGACCGCGCGGGCTTTCTGCGCGAGCCTTATGACCGCGTCCTCGACCTTCGCAGCGGCGCTCATCATGAGGTCGGCCAGCTCGTCTATCACCACCACGACGTAGGGGAGCTGCTTCTCGGCCCGGCTGTTGTAACCATCGAGAGATCTGGTCCCGAACTCCTCGAGTATCTCGTAGCGGCGCTCCATCTCGGCCACGGCCCAGGAGAGCGCGTTGGAGGCCTTCTTCACGTCGGTGACGACGGGCGTGATCAGGTGCGGAACCCGCGCGAACTGGGAGAACTCGACCCTCTTGGGGTCTATGAGCACCATCTTCACCTGTCGGGGGTCGGTCGTGAGCAAGAGCGAGGTAAGAAGCCCGCTGAGCATCACGCTCTTCCCGCTGCCGGTGGCGCCAGCGACGAGCAGGTGCGGCATCTCGGCGAGGTCGAAGAAGACCGCCCGACCCGAGATGTCCTTGCCGAGCCCCACCGGCAGCGCCCAATCGTTGGCGCCGGGGTACTCCTGGAACACGTCCCCCAGGGTGACGGTGGCGGGCCTGCGGTTGGGCACCTCCACCCCGACGGCGCTCTTGCCCGGGATGGGAGCGAGTATCCTGATCTCGGTGGCGGCCAGCGCGTAGGCTATGTCCTGGCGCAGGTTGCTGATCTTGCCGACCTTCACGCCGGAGCCGAGCCTGAGCTCGTAGCGGGTGACCCGCGGTCCGACGACCGCCCGCACTACCTGCGCCTCGACCCCGAGGTCGGCGAGGGCCCGGGTGAGGAGGCGGCTGGTCCCCTCCGCGTCGTGCTCCGGCTCTCCGCTGCCGGGTTCGAGGAGCGAGATCGGTGGCGGGGTGTAATCGCCGGCCACCCTCTCGGGCAACTCTTCGAGCTGCGCGGAGGGCTCCTTGCTTCGGGCAGGGAGTATTATCTCGAACCCGGTATCATCCCGCCGGACTTCCGGCGCGGGTTTCTCCGGGGCGGCGGTGCGAACCCCCCGTGCGCTCTCATCGTCCCCCCTCTCGCTCTCCCCCCCGATACGCGGGCGCCGGAGCGCGAAAGATCGACGGGTCCGCTTCGTAAGCCCCGCCACGGCCGAGGGCAGAGACACGGCCACCTCCGGGAACATCAGGTAGAACCCCGCCAGGTAGAGCAGGGCGAGGAAGAAGATCACACCCACGAAACCGCTCGCTCCGTAGACCAGTGAGTAGAGGGCGCTCCCGACCAATCCTCCGTTCCGGGAGTAGAGCCCGGGATCGAAGCGCCCCGCGGCAGGGATTCTGGCGGCGAGCGCCGCCGCGGTGGCCAGGAGGATGAGCGTCACCCCGGCCGTCCGACGGCGGGAGAGCCGCCTCATCAAAGAGAGCGCACCCGCCAGCGCCACCAGAGGAGCCAGGGCCAGCCCGACCTCCCCCATCAGGTAGGTCACGGCCACCCGGCCGGCGCGCCCGAGCAAAGCACCGCGCCCGGTGACGAACGCCGCGGTGAAGAACACCCCGCAGCTTAAGAGGAAGAGGCCGAAGGCCTCCCTCGGCACGGCGGAGAAGGGGCGCAGGAGGACCGAAGACGGCCCGCGGGAGAGGCCTTTGCCGCCTTTCTTTCTCCCGCGAGCGCCTCCGTGCCCGGTGGAGCCCCTTTTGGAGGACTTTCTCGATGTACGGCCTCTCGAAGCCACTCCCCTAGTTTAACTTACGGGCCGCCACTTCCGGAACATACACCCCATGTAGGGTGAAGAGAAAGCCTACACCTCAACTATTAGTGGGATGATCATGGGTCGCTTGCGGGTGCGCTCGAAGAGGAAGCTGGAGAGATCCTTGCGTATGGCGTTCTTCAGCTCTCCCCAGTCGGTGATGTGGCGCCGGGCCGTATCCTGGAGCGTGCCGCGCACCCTCTCCACGGCTTCTTCCATCAGGCCGTTGGAGCTCTGCGTCGCGACGAACCCGCGTGAGATCACGTCCGGGTCTCCCAGAAGCTGACCGCCCTGGGCATCGATACGCGCTATGACGACGAACATACCGTCCGCCGAGAGCTGCTGCCTCTCACGCATGACGCCGTCCGCGGTGTTCGCGAGCCCACCACCATCGACCAGGAACATCCCGGCGGCGACGTTTTCGATCCTACGAGCGAGACCATCCCGGAACTCGAGCCGGCCGCCGTTCTCCAGGATGAAGATGTTCTCCTCTGGTATACCGAGGCTCGCCGCGGTGTTCGCGTGGTGGATCAGATGACGGTACTCACCGTGCACCGGCACCAGATAACGCGGCTTCAACAGCGTAAGGACGATCTTCTGTTCCTCCCGGGCGGCGTGCCCGGAGACGTGCACCTGCTGCAGAGGGCTGTAGAGCACCTCGACCCCACGCTTCATCAGGTTGTTGATCGTGTTGGAGACGCTCCGCTCGTTGCCCGGTATGGGGTGCGCGGCGATGACCACCGTATCCCCCCGACCCGCCTCTATGGTGCGGTGGGTGCCGTTCGCGATGCGCGAGAGGGCCGCCATCGGCTCCCCCTGGGAGCCGGTGGTCAGAACCACCAGGTCAGAGTCGGGGATGCGGGCTATCTCCCGCTGGTCGACCATCATCTCCGATGGGAGATCGAGGTACCCCAGATCCCGGGCTATCTGTACGTTGCGTACCATCGAGCGCCCGGTGACGGCGACGAGCCGCTCGTGCTCTTTCGCCGCCTCGACCACCTGCTGGATGCGATGGATGTGCGAGGCGAACGAGGCGACGATGATCCTCCCGGTCGCCTTCTCGAAAACCTCCCGGAAGGTCTCTCCCACGACCTTCTCCGACGGCGTGTAACCGGGACGCTCGCTGTTGGTCGAGTCCCCGAAATAGGCGAGCACCCCCTCCTCGCCGAGCGCGGCGAGCCGCCCGAGATCCGTGGGTTCACCCTCTATCGGGGTGAGGTCTATCTTGTAGTCGCCGGAGAAGACGATGAGCCCGGCACCTGTGCGGATCGCGACGGCCACCGCGTCCGGGATGGAGTGGTTGACGTTTACGAACTCGACCTCGAACCCGCCGACCGAGACGCTCTCCCCGGCGGAGACCTCGCGCAGGTCGGCCCGCTTTATCCCGAACTCCTGCAGCTTGCTCCTGACCAGCCCGAGCGTGAGCTTGGTGGCGAAGACCGGGACGTCGAACTCACGCAGCAGATACGGGAGGGAACCGACGTGGTCCTCGTGCCCGTGGGTGAGGATCACAGCCCTCATCTCCCCGGCATGCTGCCTGAGGTAGGTGAAGTCCGGCAACACCAGGTCTATGCCCGGCATCTCTTCGTCCGGGAAAGCCATGCCGGCATCCACGAGAAGGATGCCGCCACCACCCCGGACGGCGGTCATGTTCTTGCCGATCTCCCCCAGTCCTCCCAGGGGGATGACCTGCAGAGTCTTTTCGTCTAGCAGCTCGTACTACCTCCTCCTTTTCCTGGTCTCCACAGGGTGTGTATCATCCTCTCCTCACACCCTCCGGTTGCAGATACTCACCCAGATCGGTCTCCTCCGGCCCCACGGCCGCAAGATATATCTTCTCGAGATCCAGATACTCCCTCGCCAGACGCTGCACGTCATCCGCGGTCACGGCCTCTATGCGCGAGGCCATCTCCTCCGGAGAGAGGAGCTCGGTACCGGTGACGACGCTGCGCCCGACGCGGTTCATCCGCGCCGAGGTGCTCTCGAGCGCCAGAAGCGTCGAGCTCTTGAGCTGCTGGCGCGTCCTCTCGAGCTCGTCCTCCGGGACGGGCTCCTCCTGTATTCGGCCTATCTCGTGCGCGATCACCTCGACCGCCTCCCGGACGTTCTTCGTCGTCGATCCGACGTATATCCGCATCGCCCCGGTGTCCGAGTAGCCGTGGTGGTAGGCGTAGACGGCGTAGGCCAGCCCGCGCTTCTCCCTGACCTCCTGGAAGAGCCGGCTGGACATCCCGCCTCCGAGCACGTTCGAGAGCGCCGCCATCGCGTAGCGGTCCTCGCTCGAGGCCGGAACACCCCTGGCCCCGAGCGCCACGTGGTACTGCTCGGTCTCCTTGTGCCGGTAGAAGAAACGGCTCTCGGGCCTGCCCGGCCGCGCTTCCCTCTCGAAGGGCGTCCCCTGAGGAAGATCCCCCAGACGCTCCTCGACCAGCGCCGCGAAGCGGTCCGGATCGAGCCTGCCCGCCCCCACGACGAAGACGTTCGGCGCGGTGTACGTGCGCTCGTGGAAGGTTCGGATGGTGTCGAGGTCGACCCCCCGCACCGTCTCGACAGAGCCTATCACCGGCCTGCCCAGCGGATCGCCGTGGAAGATCAGCGACGAGAGGTACTCGTCGGCCATCTGGTCCGGACGGTCCTCGTACATCTTGATCTCCTCGACGATGACCTCCCGCTCGCGCTCGAGGTCCGCGAAGGTCGGTTCCCTGACCATCTCGCTCACGATCTCGAGCGCCCGCTCGAGGTGCTCCGGCAAAAAGCGGGCGTAGAGGACCGTGTACTCCTCGCTGGTGGCCGCGTTCTCCTGCGCGCCGATAGACTCGAAGGCCTGGGCTATCCCCAGCGCGTCCATCGAGGGGGTGCCCTTGAAGAGCATGTGCTCCATCAGGTGGGTTATGCCGGCGACCTCCTCGGGCTCGTCGCGGCTGCCGGCCCGGATCCAGACGCCGAGCGCGATGCTCTGCGCCTCCTCCAGGGGCTCGCTGAAGACCCTCACGCCTCCCGGAAGCACCCTCTCGACTACGTTCTCGTCCGGCATCGGGCTAGTCCTCTAGCTTCTCGAGGGAGATGCGGTTCTGCTTGTCCACCTCTAGCACCCGCACCTTTATCATGTCCCCCTCGTTGACGACGTCTTCGACTCTCTCGATGCGCTTCTTGCCCGGCGCGAGCCGCGAGATGTGCACCAGCCCGTCCCGCCCGGGCGTCAGCTCGACGAACGCCCCGAAGTTGGTCGTCTTGACGACCCGGCCGGTGTAGATATCCCCGGCCTCGACCTCCTTGGTCATGCCCCGTATGGCCGAGATGGCCCCCTTCACGGACTTGCCGTCCAGCCCGGCCACATAGACGGTCCCGTTGTCCTCGATCGAGATCGAAACCCCGTACTCGTCCTGCAGCGCGTTGACGACCTTCCCGCCGGGGCCGATGACTATCCCGATCTTGTCCGTCGGTATCTCGATCTTCTCGACCCGCGGCGCGTACTCGGAGACCTCCGGCCGCGGCTCGGGGATGGTCCGCTGGATGATGTCCAGGATCTCCAGCCGCCCCTTCTTCGCCTGCTCGAGCGCCTCCCTGAGAAGTTCGGCCGAGACGCCGGTGATCTTCATGTCCATCTGCAGCGCGGTCACCCCGTCGCGGGTGCCGGCGACCTTGAAGTCCATGTCCCCCAGGTGATCCTCGAGCCCCTGGATGTCCGTGAGGATGACGTAGTCGTCGCCCTCCTTCACCAGACCCATCGCGACCCCGGCCACCGGTGCCTTTATCGGGACGCCGCCGTCCATCAGCGAGAGCGTCGAGCCGCAGACGCTCGCCATCGAGGAGGAGCCGTTGGACTCGAGCACGTCGGAGATTATCCTGATCGCGTACGGGAACTCCTCTTCGGAGGGGATCACCGGCAGAAGCGCCCTCTCCGCGAGGGCACCGTGTCCGATCTCACGCCGCCTGGGCGCCCCGAGCCTGCCGGTCTCGCCGGTACAGTAGGGCGGGAAGCTGTAGTGGTGCATGTAGCGCTTGGTCGTCTGCGGCTCCAGGGTGTCGAGCCGCTGCACGTACCCGAGATCGGCCAGCGCGAGCGAGGAGAGGACCTGCGTCTCCCCCCGGGTGAAGAGCCCCGTCCCGTGCACCCTGGGAAGGACCCCTATCTCGGCCGTGGTCGGCCTTATCTCGTCGAACGCCCTGAGGTCGGTGCGCTTGCGATCCTCGAGGTAGAGCTTCCTGAAGGCCTCCTTCTCCAGCTCGTGGACGGCCTCGGCTATCTTCTGGGCTTCCTCTTCCTCTTTGCCCTCGATGAGCTCCTCGACCAGCTCGTCCAGCGCCTCGTTGCGCGCCCGGCGGTCGGTGGTGACGATGGAGTCTTTGATCCGATCGAGGTACCGCTCCCGCAGCTCGGCGACGAAGGGGTTCTCCTCCGGCGCCTCGAACTCCTGCTTTGGCTTTCCGACCTCGCGGGCGAAGTTCTCTATGGCCTCGGCCTGAGCGCGGATCGCCTCCTGGGCGAAGAGCATGGCCTCGACGATGACGTCCTCGGTGACCTCGTTCGCCCCGGCCTCGACCATCGTTATGGCCTCGCGCGTGCCCGCGACCACCAGGTCGAGGTCGCTCTCCGCGAGCTGCTGGTAGGTGGGGTTGAGGATGAACTCACCGTCGAGGCTCCTCCCGACCCTGACGGCCCCTATCACCTGCTCGAGCGGGATGTCGGATATCGCAAGCGCGGCCGAAGCCCCGACCATGCTCACCGTATCGTACGGCGTTATCTGGTCGGCGGCGAGTACGGTGCTTATGACCTGGACCTCGTAGTTGTACCCCTTCGGGAAGAGGGGCCTCAGCGGCCGGTCCGTGAGCCTGGCGGTGAGGATGGCCTTCTCCGAAGGTCTCCCCTCTCGCTTTATGAACCCTCCGGGGATCTTCCCCGCGGAGGACATCCTCTCCTCTATGTCTACCGAGAGCGGCAGGAAGCTGACCCCGGCCCTCGGTTCCCTGGAGCGGGTGGCGGTCGAGAGAACCATGGTGTCCCCCAGCCTGGCCGTCACCGCACCGCCAGCCTGACGGGCGAGCTTGCCGGTCTCGAGCACCAGCGCCCTGTCGCCGACCGGTATCTCTAGACGCATATTCACTTATTCTCCTCTTTGCCGGTGTGGATAAAGGTTCTTCTACCGCCGCAGGCCGAGCCTGCTGATCAGCGACCTGTAGCGCTCGACGTCGTTCTTCGCCAGGTAGTTCAAAAGCCGGCGCCGCTTGCCGACCATCTTCAGAAGCCCCTGGCGAGAATGGTAGTCGTGCTTGTGGGTGCGCAGGTGCTCGGTCAAGTGGTTGATCCGCTGCGTCAGTATCGCGACCTGCACCTCGGGCGACCCGGTGTCGTCCTCGTGCGTCCGATACTCTTCTATGATCTTCTGCTTGTCTTCCACTACCGCCAACTTTTACCTCTCAAGTCTTTCTTTTCTCTTTTCTGCTCGAACTCTTTTCGGCCTATATGCTAACACATGCATCAAAACGTCTTGCCCTGGAGGATCTCGCGGGCTTTGTGCACGTCGGTCGCTATCTGGTCCCTGAGCTCCTCTACGCCCGAGAAGCGCTTCTCCGACCTTATCCTCTCGACGAAGGCGACGTCCACCGTCCTGCCGTAGAGATCACCCTGAAAATCCAGGATATGGGCCTCCACACGTACGACACGGCCGCCGAAGGTGGGGGCCACCCCGACGTTGGTGCAGGCGGCGTGCTCTTCTCCCTCCACCCTGACGAACCCGGCGTACACGCCCCGCGCCGGAACGGCTACCCTGCCGTCCGGGATCAGGTTGGCCGTGGGGAACCCTATCTTGCGTCCCCGCTTCTCGCCCTCCATCACCTCTCCTCTGACCGCATGCGGCCGACCGAGCAGCCGCGCCGCCTCCCGTACTTCCCCGCGTGCGATCAACTCCCTGATCCTGGTCGAACTCACCCTCTCCCCATCACCCCGCTCGAGCCCGACCACCCGTACCCGGCCGCCGCTCCTGCGCATGAACTCCTCCAGATCCTCCGTGCTCCCGGCCGCCCGGTGCCCGAACCGGAAGTTCTCCCCGACGACGACGACGCGCGCCCCGAGCTCGCCTAGGAGAACCTCTTCGACGAACTCCCGGGGGCTCTTGCGCGCCATCCCCGCATCGAATTTCACGACCCGAACCTCGTCGACACCACACCCGAGCAGAAGCTCCCTCCTCTGCTCGAGCGTGGTCAGCAGCGGAGGTCCCCCCCCAGGCGAAAGCACCTCCCTCGGATGCGGCCAGAAGGTGGCTGCGAAAACGGGTATGCCCAGCCGGGCTCCTTCTTCTGTCGCGGCCCGGATCACGGCCCTGTGCCCGAGATGCACCCCATCGAAGTTTCCCAGAGCCACCACTACCCCGCGCACAGTACCACCTCCGGAACCGACCGGCCCCCCTCCCCCCGGTACACCGCGAGCAGCCTGCCCCCCCGCTCGACGCGGAAGCTGCCCCGCGGCTCACCCCATCTCATCGTCCTCCCGTTGCAGACCGCGATGGCCTCTCCCTCGTCCACCTCCCTCGCCGGCAGGTGCTCCAGCAACTTTCGTGGATGTATTATGCGTTTATACACGGATTCCGCGTCCAGTGCTTCGGGGGGGAGGGCGTCCTTTACGTGCAGGTGTCCGGTCGAGAGGCGGCGCAGGGAGGTGAGGTAGGCGGCGCTCCCGAGGGAGGCGGCGAGGTCGGAGACGAGGGAGCGGACGTAGGTTCCCGAGCCGCAGGTTATGGAGAAGGTCGCCTCGTCACGTCGGGGATCAAAGGAGACGAGTTCGAAACGCTCGACCCGGACGCGGCGGGGTTCGCGTTCGACGGAGATACCGCGGCGGTGCAGATCGTAGAGCCGTTCGCCGCCCACCTTGAGGGCGGAGACCATGGGCGGGGTCTGCAGGATCTCCCCGGTGAAGCCGGGGAGGGACGCCCGGATCTCCGCCTCCGGCGGCAGGGTCGCGCCCTCGATCTCGACGATCTCGCCGTCGGCGTCGAGGGTGTCCGAGGTGGCGCCGAAGCGGGCCGTCGCCAGGTAGGTCTTGGGCAGATCCATCACGTACCGGGAGAGCCTCGTCGCGCGTCCGACGAGGACGACCAGGAGTCCGGAGGCCATCGGGTCCAGCGTCCCTGCATGGCCCACTTTGGTGCGGCGGGGCAAGAGTCGCTTGACCGGGTCGAGGGCTCGGGCGCTCGTCGTGCCGGAAGGCTTGTCCAGCAGCAGAGCCCCCGAGAGAGTCGGGCGCGCTATCGGGTGCCTCCGAGGTCGACCACCCCGGCGAGCTCCGCCAGGAGCATCTCCTTCGCCTTCTCCGGGCGCACGCCCTCGACGGTGTAGCCCGCGGCCAGACGGTGTCCCCCGCCGCCGAAGCGGCGGGCGATCTCGCCCACGTCCACCGTCTCCGAGCGCAGCGAGGCCTTCGTCCCCTCGGGAACCTCGCGCAGGTGGGCGACCACGTCCACGCCCGCCACGCTGCGCAGGTAGTCTATCGCCTCCTTGGAGTCGAGCTCGGTGGCCCCGGTGCGCTCGTAGTCCTCGTTCTCGATCGTGGTCACGACGACCTCGCCGTAGCGCCGGGCCTTCGCCAGGCAGAGGCCCACGATGTTGAGCTGCTCGATGGTCGCCGTGCGGTTGAGGCGGTCGTACATCTCCGCCGGCACGACCCCCGCGCGCATCAGTTCGGCGACTATCTCGTGCGCCCGGGGGGAGACGTTGCGGAAGCGGAAGCCGCCCGTGTCGGTCCTTATCGCCGTGTAGAGCGCCTCGGCCGCGGGTTTGTCCACCTCGACCCCGAGCTCGAGGTAGAGGTCGTAGACGATCTCCGCGCTCGCCGCGGCCCGGGGGTTTACCAGGTTGTACTCGGCGTAGAGGGGGTTGTCCTCGTGGTGGTCGATGTTCAGCCGCGGGGTTCCACCGACACCGGCCCGGTCGGCGCGGGAGGTGTCGACGACGAGCAGGTCGTAACCCTCGGGGGCCTCGAAGAGCTGCTCGTGCGGCAAAAGCCAGCGGAGGTATTCGGGTACGGGCTCGCCGTGGCAGAAGACGGCCTCGGCCCCCAGCTTGCGCAACAGATAGACGAGGGCCACCGCCGATCCCACGGCGTCCCCGTCCACGCCGGTGTGGGTGGTGACCGCGGCCCGGCTGATGCCCTTGAGGAAAGCGGCCACCTCCGCCGGCGTGTTAACCTCCGCTCGGGTCGTCATCGTCTCTCTTTACCTCCCTCAGTACGGACTCTATCTTCGTCGCCCGCTCCACCACCGGGTCCGGCTCGAAGCGCAGCCGGGGCGTGCGACGCAGGTGCGTCTGGGCGGCCACGGCGGCCTGGACGCGCCCCGCGGCGCTCTGCAGGCCCTCGTGGGCCTCCCGCTCGTCGTTCCCGGCGAGCACGCTGTAGAACACCGTCGCCCGCGAGAGGTCCGCGCTCACCCTGACGTCCGTCACCGTCACGAGCCCCTTTATGCGGGGGTCCGAGAGCGCGGCCACCTCGTCGCCCACGATCTCCCTCAGCTGCGACTCTATCTTCCTCGTGCGTTCGCTCACAGCTTCAGAAACTCCTCCCGCCAGTCGAGGATCGAGAGCTCCTCATAGCCCAGAAGGATCCGGCGCAGTTCCTCCCGCCTCTGCTCCGCGGCTGCGGGTGAGACCGCGGCGAGGGCCACCTCGATCGTGGCCCTCTGCCAGAGGTCCTGGTGATCGCACTCGACCACCGAGACGTTCTTGTGCCTCAGGCGCTCCTTTATGGAGCGTATGGTCTGCCGCTTGTCCTTGAGGCTCGCCGCGTAGGGCAGCTCCAGCTCCAGACGTAGCGCGAAGAGCAAGGCCGCACTCTACCTCGGTACCTCGACGACCTGGTAGAACTCCAGGACGTCACCCTCTTTTACGTCGTTGAAGTTCTCTATGCCGACGCCGCACTCGAAGCCCTGCCGGACCGAGCGCACGTCGTCCTTGAAGCGCCTGAGCGAGGCGACCTGGCCGTCGTAGATCACGACGCCCTCGCGCACCACCCGCACGCGGTCGTTGCGGGAGATCTCACCGCTCGAGACGTAGCAGCCGGCGACGGTGCCCACGTTCGGCACCCGGAAGGTCTGGCGCACCTCGGCCGTGCCGGTCTCCCGCTCAGTCTCCTCGGGCGCGAGCATCCCGCGCATGGCCGCCTCGATCTCCTCGATCGCCTTGTAGATGACGTTGTAGGTGCGTATCTCCACGCCCTCGCGCTCGGCGAGCTGCTTGGCGGTGTTCGTCGGGCGGACGTTGAAGCCGAGCAGGATGCCGTCCGAGGCCGAGGCGAGCATCACGTCGGAGTCCGTCAGCGCCCCGACACCCGAGCGGACGATGTTTATGCGCACCTCGTCGGTGGAGAGCTTCGCGAGCGCGTCCTTGAGCGCCTCGACCGAACCCGCGGCGTCGGCCTTGACGACCAGGTTGAGCTCCTGGGTTCCGCCCTCACCGAGGAGATCCTCCAGCGTCCGGCGTGGTCCGCTCTCCGCCAGCTCCTGACGCCGGAGGGCGGCCTCCTGCTGCTCGGCGCGCGAGCGCGCTATGCGTTCGTGCTCGACGACCTCGAAGCGCGTCCCCGCCTCGGGCACGCCGGAGAGGCCCAGGATCTCGACCGGCGTGCCGGGGGTGGCCTCCTTGATCCTCTTGCCCGTGTAGTCGAGCATCGCCCGCACCCGGCCGTAGGCGGTGCCAGCGAGGACCACGTCGCCTTTGTGCAGGGTGCCCCGGGTTATGAGCAGGGTGGCGACCGGCCCGCGCCCCGTCTCGAGCTCGCTCTCGATCACGTACCCGCTCGCCGGAGCCTTGGGGTTCGCCCTGAGCTCCTCGAGCTCGGCGACGACCAGGATGTTCTCCAGGAGCTCGTCCACCCCCTCGCCCGTCTTCGCCGAGACCGGCACCGTCACGGTTTCGCCGCCCCACGCCTCGGGGGTCAGGCCCCGCTCGGCCAGCTCGCCGTAGACCCTGTCCGGGTTGGCGTCCGGCAGGTCGATCTTGTTGAGCGCCACCACGATCGGAACCCCGGCCGCCCGGGCGTGCTCTATGGCCTCCTCAGTCTGAGGCATCACCCCGTCGTCGGCCGCCACGACGAGCACCACGATGTCGGTGACCTGCGCCCCGCGGGCGCGCATCTCGGTGAACGCCTCGTGTCCCGGGGTGTCGATGAAGGTTATCCTGCGCCCGTCGACCTCGACCTGGTAGGCCCCGATGTGCTGGGTTATCCCCCCGGCCTCGCCGGAAGCGACGCTGGTGTTGCGGATGTAGTCGAGCAGCGAGGTCTTGCCGTGGTCCACGTGCCCCATCACCGTGACCACCGGCGGTTTCTCGACGAGGTCTTCCGGGGAGTCCTCCGCCCCGCCCTCCTCGGGCGCAGGCTCCTCGGCGCCACCGATCTCCACCTTCACGCCGAGCGCCTCGGCGACGAGCTCTATCTCCTCGGTCGAGAGCGTCTGGGTGACGGTCTTCATCTCCCCGAGCTCGAAGAGCACCTTGACGATCTGGGCCCCCGGCACACCGATGGCCTCCGCCAGATCGTTCACCGTCGCGCCGGGCTCGACGCGCACGGCGTCCGACCCACCGCCGCCTTTCTTGCCGCCGGAGGGCTGCGCCTCCTCCCGTCCCGCAGGAGCCTCCTCGTGCGCCTTCGAAGAACCACGGCTCGTCGCACTCGCGTCTATGACCACCCTGCGGCGCTTCTTACCGCCCTTCGAAGAACCCTTGCCGCGGGAACGTTCTTCCCTAGACCCCCGACCTTTCCCCCCAGCCGTCCTGGCCCCACCGTTGCCGGAGAGGTCTCCGAAGACCCGCTCGTAGACCGGATCCTCGACCGCCGCGAAGTGGTTCTTCACCTCCACGCCCGCGTCGTTCAGACGCCCCATCACCTCTTTCGTATCGAGGGAGAGCTCGCGGGCAATCTCGTATACGCGTTTGCTCATTCTCACTACCTCCCGCTATCGGAGCCCTCCACCAGGTCTTCGAAGTCCTTGGCCTGAGCCTGGTGGGACGGTATCCCGCAGAAAAGCGACCCCGGGAGCGCCATGTTGGCGCACCGCTTGCCGTTCGAGAGCACGGCCCGGCAGCGGTGCATCGAGGACTCTTCGTCAGGCTCCCAGTCGTCCTCCTCTTCGTCCAGCTCGATCGCCTGGCTCTCGGGCTTTATGTCTATCTTCCAGTCGGTGAGCTTCACGGCGAGCCGGGCGTTCTGCCCCTCGCGCCCTATCGCCAGCGAGAGCTGGTCGTCCGGCACTATCACCTCGGCCTGCCTCTCCTCCTCGTCCAGGTAGACCTCGCGCACCCGCGCGGGCGAGAGCGCCTTGGCGATGAAGCGCGCCGGGTCCGGGTCCCACTGGATGATGTCTATCTTCTCGTTCCGGAGCTCGGAGACCACCGCCCGCACCCGGCTGCCGCGCGGCCCCACGCAGGCCCCGACCGGGTCTATCCCGGACTCGTTGGACCACACCGCGATCTTCGAACGCAGCCCGGCCTCGCGGGCGACGGCCTTGATCTCGACGAGTCCGTCGTAGATCTCGGGCACCTCCAGCTCGAAGAGGCCCCGCAGCAGCCCCTCGTGCCGGCGGCTCACCACCAGGGAGGGGCCCCGTCCGGGTTCCCGGATCTCGAGCAGGTAGACCCTCAAGCGCTGGCCGTTCTCGTAGCGCTCGCCCGGAACCTGCTCGCTCGCCGGGAGGATCGCCTCGACCCTCCCGAGATCCACGATGGTCATCCTGCGGTGCGCCTGCTGGACGATGCCGGTCACCACCTCACCGATGCGCTCCCCGTATTCCTCGAGGAGCTGCCGGTTGTGGATCTCGTTGAGGCGCTGGTAGAAGGTCTGACGCATGACCTGAGCCGCGATCCGGGTGAAGTCGTGCGGGGTTATGTCCTCCCCGTCCTTCATCACCCTCAGCTCTCCGGTCTCACGGTCGAGGACGACCTCCGCCCCCTCCACCGCTCCCTCTCTCTTCTCGTAGGCGGCGAGCAGGGATTCCTCCAGAACCTCCTTGACCGTATCGAAGGGTATCCCCTTCTCCGTCTCTATTTCGTGCAGCGCCGAAAGCAATGCCGTGTTCATAACCGTATGTCCTCCTTGAGGTGCGCGCGCGTGACGGAGCGGTACGGCAGCTCCACCCTCCCGCCTCCCTCCGAGAGCCTCAACACGAAGCTCTCCTCCCCGGCCCGCTCTATGACCCCGGTGAAGTTGCGCCTGCCGTCCACCGGCTCCCCGAGCTTCACCTTGGCCTCCCGGCCGGCGAAGCGCCGGAAGTGTTCGGGTTTGGTCAGGGGGCGCTCGATACCGGGCGAGGAGACCTCTATCATTCCAGCGTATCCCTCGGCCTCGAGGGCGGGCGAGACCAGCGATGTCACCTGCGCGCAGAACTCGTGATCGACCGGGCCGTCCTCCCGGTCCACGAGAAGCGTCAGCAGGGGCCCGCCGCCGAAGCGGGCCTCGACCAGCTCCGTCCCGGCGGGCAGCACCTCTTCTACGACCTGTGCCAGCCTCTCAAGCTTCGCCGTCTCCAAACCTCCTGCGGGCGTTAAAAAAGCAACGAGTCCTTGCGGACCCCTTGCTCCACAACAACCTCATTGTACATCAGAGTATGTAGGTTACAAGGCGTCCTAGCGGTTGGGGATGAACGGTTTGCCCTCGAAGAGCTTGTTCAGATCCCCGTAGGTGGCGAACAGAAAGACCGCAAGGAGCAGGGTGAGCCCGAAGGCGGCGATCTTCATCACCGTCTCCTTGCTGACCGGCCTCCCGCGTACCTTCTCGGCGGCTATGACGAGCAGGTGCCCCCCGTCGAGGGGAAGCAGCGGGATCAGGTTGAAGAGCCCGAGGTTGAGGCTTATGAACGAGAGCAGGGAGAAGAAGTACCCCTGCGAGACCGACTCGCTGCTTATGGCGACGATCCCGATCGGGCCGCTGACGCTCTTGGAGAAGCTCTGTTGCCCGCTCGCGAGCTGTCCGATGAAAGAACCGAGCTGTTCGGTGACGAACCAGACCCTGCTCGCCGCGAGCCCGGTGGCCTCGAGCGGACCGTAGGTCCTGCGCACCGGCTGGGGCTGCACCCCGACGAGCGCCTGTCTCGGATCGTCCGGGTTCTTGCCGAGCCTGCCGGAGAAGGTCACCCTGTGGCCGTCCCTCCTGACCACCAGGGTGGCCTTCTCGCCGGGCTTCTGGGAGGAGACGGCCTTCTGGAACTCGCTCCAGCCGCTCATCTTCCTGCCGTCGAACGCCACGATCTCGTCCCCCGGTTTCACGCCCGCCTGCGCCGCGAACGAGTGTGGCACCACGTTCTCGACGCGCATGCTCGCACCCGTTATGACGCCGGAGAACATGTAGACCAGAGCGAGGATGACGATGGAGGCGAGGATGTTGGTGAACGGACCGGCGAGGATTATGAGGGCCCGCCTCCACGGTGGCTTGGCGGGGTAGGTGTCCGGTCCCTTCTCTTCGTCGTCCATCCCGGCCATCCTGGCGAAACCACCGAGCAGTACGATCCTGAAAGAGTAGACCGTCCGCCCGATCTTTCTCTGCAAAAGCGCGGGACCGAAGCCGACGCTGAACTCGGGTACGTGCACGCCGAGCGCCTTCGCCGTGAGCATGTGCCCCATCTCGTGGATGACGATCAGGAAGATCAGGCCGAGTATGGCTATGATTACGGTCAAGTCTCTACCTCTCAGAAGTTCGCCGGAGGCTTCTCGCGGTTATCTTACCGCACATACCGCCGCGCCCGGGCCGGCTACGAGGCCAGCACGACCAGGTAGTAGAGCACCGGGGCGGCGAAGAGCAGGCTGTCCACCCTGTCCAGCATGCCGCCGTGCCCCGGCAGCAGCCTGCCGAGGTCTTTTATCCCGAGGATTCTCTTGACCGAGGACTCGAAAAGGTCTCCGGCCTGCCCGAAGACCGAGATGACCCCACCCGCGACGAACGATTGCCAGAGACCGAGCCCGAGGAAGTGCGAAGCCCCCACGCCGACCAGGACGGTGGCGGCGACGAGTCCGCCGACGGCTCCCTCCACGGTCTTCTTGGGGCTCACCTCCGGGGCCAGGAGCCGCCGGCCCACGAGGAGCCCCGTGAAGTACGCCCCCGAATCGGAGGCCCAACTTCCGACGAGCAGCAGAACCACCAGCAGACGCCCGTGGGGGAGCCCGGCCAGAAGCCCGACATAGGCGAGCGGCACCCCGACCCAGAGCGCCATCATGAACCCGGCGAGCAAGACCAGGGGCGTGCGCGCCCCGCGCCGCTCGAGCAGGATGGCGAGCGTCACCGGAAGCACGAGCAGGCTGCCGCCGAGCGCCCCAGAAACCCCGAAAGGACCGGAGAGCACCACCGGTCCGAGCCCGGCGACCACCCCGGCCGAGAAAGGGAAGGGAGGCAGGGCCTGGGAGACCTCGTACGCCGCGATGACGGCCACGACGACGAGCGCCGCCAGGATCACCCACCGGCCGGCGGCGATCACCCCGGCTATCACCGGAAGCAGGATGAGCGCGGTGGCGAGCCGCCACCGGAGCAATTTCTACACCCCGCCCCGGCGCCGGGACCTGGTCCCGAACCACTCGATGGCTTTGACGAACTCCTCGGGTGAGAAGTCCGGCCAGAGGGTCTCCGTGACGTAGAACTCGGCGTAGGCGATCTGCCAGAGCAGAAAGTTCGACACCCTCAGCTCCCCGCTGGTGCGTATGACGAGGTCCACCTCCGGGGCCTCCGGCGCGTAGAGGTAGCGCCCGAAGGTCGCCTCGTCGAGCTCCTCCGGGGGAACCCCATCGGCCACGATGCGCCGGGCGGCGTCGACTATCTCGCTGCGACCGCCGTAGTTGAGCGCTATGTAGACGTTCAGGCGGTCGTTGTGCGCGGTGAGGCGCTCCGCCTCTTCGATCGCCTCGCACACCGCGGCGGGAAGCTTTTCGCGCCTGCCCATGAACCTCAGCCTCGCCCCACGCTCGTTGAGCTCCGGCACCTTGCTGCGCGCCGTCTCCAGAAAGAGCTCCATGAGCGTGTTCACCTCGGATTCGGGGCGGATCCAGTTCTCCGTCGAGAAAGCGTACAGCGTGAGGAACTCCACCCCCATCCTGCCGGCGGTCTCGAGCAGCGGCGTGAGCACGGTGACCCCGGCCCGGTGCCCGGCGGTGCGTGGCAGCAGCCTCCTCTTCGCCCACCGACCGTTGCCGTCCATGATTATCGCCACATGCCGCGGTACCGCGCCCCGTCCACCCTCGGAACGGGCGGGCACCCCGAAAACACGTTCTTTCAACGGCTGCAGGAGCTCAAACCTCCCGAAGTTCGGCTTCTTTCTCCTCGAGCGCGGCGTCTATGCGGTTTATGTAGCGGTTGGTGAGCTTCTGCAGCTCCTCCTCCGCCCGGCGCTCGTCGTCCTCGGAGATCTCACCCATCTTCTTCAGCTCGGCGATGTCCTTCATCTCGTCGCGCCGGATGTTGCGCACCGCGACCCGGCCCTCCTCGGCCATGTGGTGGACGAGCCGGATCAACTCGCGCCGGCGCTCCTCGGTCAGCTCCGGGATGGGTATGCGGATGATCTTGCCGTCGTTCTGCGGGTTGAGGCCGAGCTCGGAGTTGCGTATCGCGCGCTCGATGTCCTTTATCGAGTTGGGGTCGAACGGGGTGACGGACAGGAGGCGAGGTTCGGGGACGCTGATGCTGGCCAGGCTCTTCAGGGGAACCTTCGTGCCGTACGCCTCGACCTCGACCCTGTCCAGCAACGAGGGGTTGGCGCGCCCGGTGCGCACCGCTCCGAACTCTCGCTTCACGGCCTCGACGGCGCCTTTCATCCGCCTCTCCGCAGCCGTGAGATCCACAACCTCAGACATCGCTCTCTCCTCCGCTCCCGTCCTTCCACACCAGGGAGCCCACGCGCTCGCCTTTGAGTATGCGGCGCAAGTTGCCAGGCTTCAGTATATCGAAAACGATGATCGGAAGTTGCTCCCCACCGCACAGCGTGGCCGCCGTATGATCCATCACCGAGAGGTTCTTCGAGAGCAGATCCATGTACGTCAGGCGCGGGATGCGCACGGCGTCCGGGTAAACCCTGGGGTCCCGGTCGTAGACCCCGTCCACCCGGTTCTTGGCCATGAGCAACGCATCCGCCCCGATCTCCAGCGCCCGCAGGGCAGCGCCCGTGTCGGTCGTGAAGAAGGGGTTGCCGGTCCCGGCGGCGAAGATCACCACCCGCCCCTTCTCCAGATGCCTTATCGCCCTGCGGCGGATGTATGCTTCGGCGACCTCCTGGATCTGTATCGCCGACTGCACCCGCGTGGGGACCCCGCGTCGCTCGAGCGCCGCCTGCAACGCC
This sequence comes from Rubrobacter sp. M3-4, assembly GCF_059772285.1. NCBI lineage: Bacteria > Bacillati > Actinomycetota > Rubrobacteria > Rubrobacterales > Rubrobacteraceae > Rubrobacter > Rubrobacter sp. M3-4. The sequence goes on along the minus strand of NZ_JCBAJP010000017.1, from coordinate 6,562 downwards.
AGGGCGTTTATGACGGTCCCGAGCATCGCCATGTAGTCGGCGGTGGCGCTCTCGATCCCGAGCTCCTCGGCGACCCGCGAACCGCGGAAGATGTTCCCGCCGCCCACGACCACCGCGAGCTCGGCTCCTGCTTCGACGGCCTCCAGAACCTGCGTGGCGGTGGCGTCGAGCGCAGCGGGAGCGATGCCATAGCCGCCGTTTCCGGCGAGGCTCTCGCCGGAGAGCTTGAGTACGACCCGCTTTATGGGGCCGAGGGGCTGACTGGCAGCGGCGGGCTCCTCTTCGCTCTTCCTCACGGACCCGGCCATGGACCTCCCCGGGCCTAGAGCTCGTACCGGACGAAGCGCCGGACCACGATGTTCTCCCCGAGCTTCTGCACCTGCTCCTTGAGCAGGTCCTCCACCGTCTTGCCGGGGTCTTTGACGTAGGGCTGCGTGAGCAGGGCCCGCTCGGAGGCCCACTTCTTGAGGCGCCCCTCCACGATCTGACGCGCGATGTTCTCCGGCTTGCCCATCTCGGCGACCTGCTTCTCGACGATCTCGCGCTCCTCCGAGAGAGCCTCCTCGGGGATGTCGTCGACCGAGACACACAGCGGCTTCATCGAAGCGATGTGCATCGCGATGTTGCGGGCGAACTCCTTGAACTCCGGCGTGCGCGCCACGAAATCCGTCTCGCAGTTGACCTCGACGAGCACCCCGACCCGGCCGTTGAAGTGCACGTACGCCTCGATCAGGCCCTCGTGGGCCTCACGGCCGCTCTTCTTTTCGGCGGCGGCCTGCCCGCGCTCCCGCAGCACCCTGCGCGCCGCCTCGATGTCCCCGCCGGACTCCTCCAGAGCCCGCTTAACGTCCATCATCCCGGCCGCGGTCTCCTCCCGCAGCTGCTTGATCTTCTCTATCGTGCTCGCCAAACCTATCCTCTCTCCTCTTCTTCCTCCGACTCTACAGGCTGTCCCTCGCCCGCGGACACGCCGACCTCGCCATCTCCGGGTTCCTCCTCCCCCGAAGAGGAAGGAGCAGCCTCTTCCGTCCCCTCCTCTTCACCGATGGGCACCTGCGGCTCGGCCGCCTTCGCCTCCTCGACCGCCGGCGGTATCGGACGGTCCGTATCCTTTATCTCCTCACCACCGCGCCCCTCGAGTATGGCGTCGGCGATGAGGCGCGTGATCAGGTTTATCGAACGGATGGCGTCGTCGTTGCCCGGGATCACGTAGTCGATCACGTCCGGGTCGCAATTGGTGTCGGTGAGCGCGACCACCGGTATCTTCAGCCGGTTCGCCTCCCGGACTATCAGCTCCTCCCGCTTGGGGTCCACGACGTACAGCGCCCCGGGCAGACGCTCCATCTCGGTGATGCCGGCGAAGTTGCGCCGCAGCTTCTGGTACTCCTTCTCGAGCGCGAACCACTCCTTGCTCGTGCGCTCCTCCTCGGGCGTCTCCGCCACCCGGGCCGCGAGCTGCTTGAAGTACTCGATCCGCGGCCGGATCGTGCGGAAGTTGGTGAGCATGCCGCCGATGTAACGCTCCGCGACGTACGGCTGCCCACACCTCAGCGCCTGCTCGGTGATCGTGAGCTGCGCCTGCTTCTTCGTCCCGACGAAGAGTATGTCCTGCCCGGCGGCGGCCACGTCCCTGACGAAGGCCAGCGCCCGGTCGAGCAGCGTCAGGGTCTGGTCGAGATCTATGATGTGTACCCCCGCGCGCTCGGCGAAGATGTAGCGCTTCATCTTCGGGTTCCACCGCTTGGCCTGGTGCCCGAAGTGTACCCCCGCCTCTAGCAGCTCCCTTACGCCTATCTTCTGCTGGGTCGCGTTCTCCAAGTCTCTCCGCTCCTTGTTGCGATCAGGTGGTTCTCTCCTCCGCCTGCGTACGAAGTCCGCGCCGGGCGCAGACCACCACCTCATTCTGGGGCTCTCTCAGAGGCTCCTCGCAGGCGTGCGTGCTCAAACTCCGATGATACTAGCACACCACAAATGTTCCTTCTAGACGCCCACACCTCCACGAGTAACACCATCTCAACCATCCGTAACATAATCGTTACACGCTCTATATGGAGTCGTTACCCGCCCTGTCGGATAATCCTGTTGCCCCGGTTGAGATCAGCTGGAGTTCCCCCTCCAGCGCCTTCACAACAACAACAACAACAACCGCCGGGGCTTTTTCTATCTCTCCTAACGGTTCTCCTCCAGCTTGGATCTGAGTTTGATGAGGGCCTGGCGGAGGATCTGAGAGATTCGCCCTTCGGAGAGGCTTAGGGCCCGGCCTATCTCCCGGAGGGTGAGCCCTTCGTAGAAGTAGAAGGTGGCGACGACCCGCTCCTGCTCGCCGAGCTCGCTTATCGCTTCGGCCAGGTGTCGTCTGAGGTCCGTACGGTTCGCCTCCGACTGGGGATCGGCGGCTCCGAGATCGGAGATCATGCCGTGCAGTTCGCCTCCGAGGCGCTCGCTCATCTCCATTCTGGCCTCGAGGGAGTATATCCTCGATCTGGTATACCACCCCAGCAGGTTGCGGTACTCGTCCAGAGGCAGGTTCATCTCGCCGGCGACCTCGAGTTCGGTCGGGTTCCGGCGCAGGTTCTGCGCCAGCCGTGAGGTAACCAGCTCGGCGTCCTTTATCTGGGACCGCACCCTCCTCGGTACCCAGTCCTGCCTCCGGAATTCGTCGAGCATCGCCCACCGTATCTTCGAGATCGCGTACGTCTCGAACTTGGTCTGTCTCTCGGGGTCGAAGGTCTCTATGGCGTCGAGGAGGCCCACCTGTCCCCAGGAGACGAGCTCCTCGGTCTCGACCGTTCCCTTTATCCCGGCGGGCATACGGCCGGTGACGTACTTGACGAGCGGTGAGTAGTTGACCATCAGCCTTTCCTTGAGCCGGTTGACCTGCCGCCGCAGGCCGAGGCGGGCAGGATCGTCCGGCGAGAGCCTCGCAAGCTCGTTGCGGCGAGCGAGGTAGCGCTCCCACAGACGTCCTAGAGTATGACCACCTCCGATACCCAAGAAGACCCCCTCCAGCTCCAGAACCTCACGGGCGCCTCCTCATCTCACGGGTCCCGTGCGGGAGAGCATCCCGCTCGCGTCGCGGCGGACATAACCTTTGAGCTCCAACAACGGCAGGACGCGCACGACTTCCTGCAACCCCACACCGCTCCTGCGGGAGATCTGGTCCACGCTGCACGGCGTGAAGCCTATGCCGGCCAGGACGGCGGCCTCCCTGTGGGGTAGAACGGCCCAGAGATTTTCGGTGAGCGATTCGTGCCACCTGCGCTCCTCCTCCGAGGGAGGCGCGACCGACTCGACGAACTCACCGACGTCCCAGAGTGGGGTGGCGCCCTCGGAGATCAGACGGTTCGACCCCCGACACTCGGGCACGCCTATCGGGCCGGGCACGGCCCAGACTTCCCTCCCCGCGTCAAGAGCATGCCGGGCGGTGATGAGGGCTCCGCTCCTCTGGGGTGCCTCCACGACGACGACGGTGTCGGCGAGCCCCGCGATTATCCTGTTGCGGGCCGGGAACCTCCAGGCGAGCGGCGGCTCGCCGAGGAAGTACTCGGAGAGGATAGTTCCCTGCTCCTCGACCCTCCGGTAAAGGTCGCGGTTCTTCCGCGGGTACACCACGTCGATCCCGCACCCGAGCACGCCGACGGTCGTCCCCGGGGTCTCCAGCGCCCCTTCGTGGGCCGCGGCGTCCACGCCGAGGGCGAGCCCGCTGACGACGTTCACGCCCCGTCCTGCGAGGGCCTCGCCCAGCTCCCTCGCCGCCTCCAAAGCACCGGCCGAGGCCTTGCGCGAACCGACGATCGCGACCGACGGCGCCTCCGGTATCTCCCTCCCGCAGACGAAGAGCGCCGGCGGGGGATCCGGGATCCGCCGCAACCGCTCCGGATACCCCTCGTCGGCCAGGGTCACCACCCGGGCTCCTCCCTCCTCGAGCGCCGCCACGACCTCCCCGGCGTCGAAACCGCGTCGGATCTCTTCGAGGATCCCGGCCGTCTTCTCGTTCAGCTCGATCCGCTCGCGCAGCCGCTCCAGCGGCTCCTCGAGGAGGATGCGGGGATCTGCGTCCCCGAGGCCGCGCACGATGCTCGCCCCCGCCCGAGCCTGCACCAGGGAGAGCAGCAGGTAGGCCTCTCTCTTCTCATGCCCCGACAAGGCTCGTCCTCCTGTAGTTGAGGGCTTCCGCCAGATGGTCCACCGAGATCCTCGCCTCCCCCGACAGATCGGCCACGGTGCGCGCCACGCGCAGGATCCTGTCGTGCGCCCTCCCGGAGAGGCCCATCCGGTCGATCGCCGCCGAAAAGAGCGCCTCGGCTTCCCCGTCGAGCTCGCACGTCTCGCGCAACCTGCGCCCGCCGAGCGCCGCATTCGGTACCCCCTGGCGCCGGAGCTGAACCTCCCGGGCCGCCACCACCCTCTCCCTGATCCGTGCGGACCCCTCCGCCCGGGGTGCCCCGCGCAACTCCCTCCTCCTGGGCCGCGGCACGTTGACGAACAGGTCGATCCTGTCCAGAAGAGGCCCCGAGAGTCGGCTCCGGTAACGCTCCATCTGCGCCGCCGAGCAGCGGCACTCGTGGTGCGTATCCCCGGCGTAGCCGCACGGGCAGGGGTTCATCGAGCAGACGAGCGTCACCCGGGCCGGGTAGCTCACCGTCCCGGCGACCCGCGCGATCGTAACCCTCCCGTCCTCCAGCGGCTGACGCAGAACCTCGAGCGTCTTGCGGGAAAACTCGGGCAACTCGTCCAGAAACAGCACCCCGTGATGGGCGAGAGAGACCTCCCCCGGGCGCGGATTGCTCCCCCCTCCGGCGAGCCCGGACGTGGAGATGGTGTGGTGGGGAGAGCGGAACGGTCTTACCCTGAGCAGGCGTCCATCGGTCTGCCCGGCGGCGCTGTAGACCTTGGTGACCTCGATGCTCTCCTGCAGCGTGAGGGGAGGAAGGATGCCGGGCAAACGCCGCGCGAGCATCGTCTTGCCCGCCCCGGGGGGACCACACATGAGCACGTTGTGTCCGCCCGCCGCGGTCACCTCGAGGGCCCGCTTGGCGAAATCCTGTCCCACGACGTCGGCGAAGTCGTCCTCCCCCTCCTCTTCCCCGAGCCCCTCATCCGCCTCGGGGACGGCCGGCTCTATCCTCACGCCGCCTTCCAGGAACTCCACCGCCTCCCGCAGGCTCTCCACCCCGAACACCTCCACCCGTCCCATGCAAGCCGCCTCGGCGGCGTTGCGCGCCGGGAGGAGCAGCCGCGGAAGACCCTCTTCGTACGCCCTCTCCGCCATCGAGAGAGCCCCCCTGATCCCACGCACCCCACCGTCGAGCGAGAGCTCACCGGCGATCGCACACCCCTCGAGCACCCGTGCCCGCAGCACACCCGAAGCGGCGAGTATCGCCAGCGCGATCGGAAGGTCGAAGGTCGGCCCCTCCTTGCGGAGGTTCGCCGGCGCGAGGTTCACCACCACCTTGCGCGCCGGAAACTTGTAGCCGGCGTTGGAGATCGCAACCCGCACCCGCTCCCGTGCTTCCTGAACCGCCGCATCCGGCAGCCCGACTATCGAAAACCCCGGCAGACCGGAGCTTATGTCTACCTCGACCTCGACGGGCACCGCGTCTACGCCGACCAGCGCCAGGCTCCGAGCCCGGCATACAGCCATCTCTAACTCCCCCCACGAGAGGACCAGCCGAAGCGAGGGGCATTATACCAGCAGTATCGTATTGTATGCAAACCCCGGGGTTAGAAGGCGTCCTTCAGATGGGTTACGCTCGCACGCCCCCCTCGGACTAGTACTCCGATGGCGTCGAAGCGCACCTCCTCGAACTCGTCTTCGGGCAACCCGGAGAGGTAGTGGCTCGCCGCGGAGCGTATCCTCTCCTGCTTGCGAGGGGTGATGGATTCCAGGGGTTCTCCGAACCCCACCCCCCGGCGCAGCTTGACCTCGACGAAGACCAGGGTCGCACCGCGGCGGACGATGAGGTCTATCTCCCCCCGACGCGTCCTGTAGTTGCGGGCGAGGAGCTCGTAACCCTCCTGCACGAGGTGCCGGAGCGCAAGGTCCTCCCCCAGCCGTCCGGCATCCCGCCCGCCGCTCATCCTAGAGGCTCTCCACCCCGGCGTAGCTCAACCGGTGCACCCTGCAGGGTCCGAGCTCGGCGAGCGCCAGACGGTGTACGGGCGTTCCGTACCCGCGGTTGCGTTCGAATCCGTACCCGGGATACTCCGCGGCGAGCCGGGACATCGCCGCATCCCGCAGTACCTTGGCCACTATGCTCGCCGCCGCGACGACCGCGCTGCGCCCGTCGGCCCCGGGCAGGCTCTCTATCCCCTGTCGGAGGCGCAGGTTCCCGTCGGCCAGGTAGCACCCGGCGCTCCCTTCGAGCAGAGAGATAGCGCGCTCGAGAGCCAGGCGGTTCGCCGCTCCGATGCCGTGGCGATCGATCCACCAGGCCGGCACGGAGACCACCGAGAGTGCTTCGGCCCGGTCCAGCACCTCGCGGTAAGCAGCCTCACGGCGCTCCGGACGGAGCACCTTGGAATCTGCGAGGTTCTCGACCGTTCCCCTCCCCAGGACCAC
>NZ_JCBAJP010000016.1:0-53236 GCF_059772285.1 Rubrobacter sp. M3-4 | reverse complement strand
GTCACGCCAGTTGGTGAACTCAGCCGATACCCCAGGGAAGGCATAGGGGCCTATCTGAGAGTTGCGCAGCATCCGCGCGATCCCATCCCGCCCCGCCTCCCGCACAAGGTCTTCGAGGCTCTTCGATCCCTCCATCCCTCTCCTCCTTCATCCTCTCCGGGGAAACGTTTCCCCGCTCTTCATTCCTTCCGATGAAGTATGATATATTGCACTCAACAAGATTGTCAACATTTTTGTAAAAGGCGGATGGGATGGGAAAAGCGGGCAGAGAAGATTTAAAAAGGTTTCTGCTTCATCCCCGCTATGAGATCATACCGCTCGGGGAGATCGAGGAGAGGGTAGGCAGGCAGCTTCGCAGAGTCGAGGGGTTGAAGCTCACGGTGACGGCCTCGCCGACCAAGGGGATCGGTGCGACGGTGGATCTCGCGGTCTCGCTCTCCGGGCGCGGGTACGAGGTGGTGCCGCACCTGTCGGCGCGTTTGATCCGTGACGAGGAGCACCTCTCGGGGATACTGGAGAGGCTCGGGGAAGCCGGGGTGAGAGAAGCCTTCGTCATAGGCGGGGATGCGAAGAGCCCTCTGGGCGTTTTCGAAGATGCGCTGAGCCTGCTCCGGGCGATGGATGCGCTGGGGCATCCCTTCCAGGAGATCGGGATAGCAGGATACCCCGAGGGGCACCCGCTCGTCGAAGAGGAAGATTTGGGGCGCATTCTCAAGGAGAAAGCACCCTACGCCAGCTACATCGCCACCCAGATATGCTTCGACGCCGAAGTCATCGGCGGTTGGATCGGCCGGGTGAGGCGCACGCTCGGGGTGGAGCTGCCCGTATACATCGGGTTACCCGGTCCGGTCGACGCCAGGAAGCTCGCCAGGATCGCGGGCGGCATCGGGCTCGGGCAGTCCGCACGCTTCCTGCAGAAGCAGAGAAGCTGGGTGTTGAGGCTGCTTCTCCCCTTCGGCTACAGGCCAAACCGCCTGCTCGAAGAGCTGGAGGGTGTATTCGAAGATCCCGAGGCCAACGTGGCCGGACTGCACATAAACACCTTCAACGAGCTCGCAAGAGCAGAGGCGTGGCGTGCCGAGATGCTGAGAAAGCTCTAGAGTAGAAACCAAACGTCGAGCAACCTTTTAAGGAGGTCCCGGAGGAAGATGAGCGGCAGGTTCCCGTCCAACCTCGAGGTCGCGAGATCAGCGAAGCTACTCCCCATAGAAGAGATAGCCCGCTCGATGGGGATAGAAGAGCGCCACCTCTACCCCTACGGCAAACACGTGGCGAAGATAGACCTCTCCGCCATCGAAGATCTCTCCGAGAGACCAAAGGCCAGGTACATCCTCGTCTCCGCCATAACCCCCACCCCCCTCGGAGAAGGCAAGACCACCACCACCGTCGGCCTGGCGCAGGGGATGAAGCAGATCGGCAAGAGGGCGACCATAGCCATAAGACAGGCCTCGATGGGGCCGGCTTTCGGGATAAAAGGCGGGGCCGCGGGAGGCGGCTACAGCCAGGTGGTGCCGATGGAGACGCTCAACCTCGGCCTCACCGGTGACGGGCACGCCGTAACAGAGGCACACAACATGCTCGCCGCCATGATCGACAACCACCTCTACCAGGGCAACGCTCTGGGGATAGACGCCCACTCCATAGCCTGGAAGCGCGTCATGGACGTAAACGACCGGGCGCTCAGGAACATCGTCATAGGCCTCGGGGAGAGAACGGACGGCATCCCGCGCCAGTCGGGCTTCGAGATAACCGCCGCCTCCGAGCTCATGGCCCTCCTCGCCCTCGCCACCTCGCTCGAAGACATGCGCAAGAGGATGGGCCGGATAGTCATAGGCTACACCGGGGAAGGCGAGCCGGTCACAGCGGAGGACATAAAAGGGGCTGGGGTGATGGCCGCGATCATGAAAGAAGCCATAAAGCCCAACCTCATGCAGACGACCGAGAACACCCCCGCCCTGGTACACGCGGGCCCCTTCGGCAACATCGCCACCGGCAACTCCTCGGTGGTCGCGGACCTCATCGGCATCCACACCGGGGACTACCTCATAACCGAAGCGGGCTTCGGCACCGACATGGGAGCGGAGCGCTTCTTCAACATAAAGTGCCGCACCTCCGGGCTCACCCCCGACGCCGCGGTCATAGTCACGACCGTAAGGGCGCTCAAGGCCCACTCGGGGCGTTACCAGATCGTAGCCGGCAAACCCCTCCCCGAAGAGATGCTCGAGGAGAACCCCGAAGACGTCCTCGCAGGGGCCGAAAACCTCAAGAAACACATCGAGAACATAAAGCTGCACGGCATCCCTGCCGTGGTCGTCGCGAACTCCTTCCCTACCGACCACCCCTCAGAGCACGAGGCCATAAGAGAGGTCGCGGAGCAGGAGGGCTGCCGCATGGCCGTGAGCAACCACTTCGCAAAAGGAGGGAAAGGAGCGGTGGAGTTCGCCGAGGCCGTCGCCGAAGCCGCAGAGGAGAAGAGCGACTTCAGGATGCTCTACCCCGAGAAAGCTCCCCTCAAGGAGAAGGTAAAGACCATAGCCCGGAAAGTCTACGGTGCAAAAGACGTCGAGTACTCTCAGGAGGCGAACAGGCAGATAGAGAGCTTCCAGAAGAGAGGTTACGGCAACCTCCCCGTGTGCATCGCCAAGACCCAGCTCTCCATCTCCTCCGACCCCGCGCTCAAAGGGGCACCGAGAGGCTGGACGCTCCCGGTGAGGGAGGCGCGCCTCTCCGCAGGAGCAGGCTTCGTCTACCTCATCTGCGGCCAGATGCGCACCATGCCCGGACTCTCGGCCCACCCGGCGGCGGAGAGCATAGACATAGACGAGAACGGCGAGATCGTGGGGCTCTTCTAGAGCCCCGGTCTTGCCTTAGAAGACCAACCTGGGGTACGGTGTTGCGCGTGAAAGAGACCGAAGCATCCTCCAAAGGGTACGCAGCTCTACCTCTGCAGGATTTCCTGGAGATGGTCGGCTCCTCCGAACCGGCCCCGGGAGGTGGGGCGGTCTGCGCGGTGGCATCCTCGCTCGCGGCGGCCCTGGCCGAAATGGCCTCCCGCTTCTCCGAGAAGCACCTGGACGGCTCACACCGCCTCGTCCAACGTGCGAAGGAGTTGCGGGAAGAAGCCCTGCCGCTCGCCGGGAGAGACGCCGAGTCCTACGAAGAGGTCCTGGCAGCCTACCGACTGCCGAAAGAAGACCCGCAAAGGAAACAGAAGATCAGAGAAGCCCTCTCAAGAGCGGCTGATGTGCCCCTGCAGATAGCGGACATCTCCTGCCGCACCGCCGCCCTGGCCTCGACCCTCTCCTGCTCGGGCAACCCCAACCTGAAAGGGGACGCCGTCGCGGCGGTACTCCTCGCCGAAGCCACGGTAAAAGCCGCGGCGAACCTCGCAGAGATCAACCTCAAACAAGCCGGCCTCAGCGACGATCCCAGGCTGAAGGAACTCGGGAACCTGCAAGAAGAAGCAAAGAAAGCGAGAGAAGAAGCCCTCTCCCCGGAGGTCTCCGCTTGAAAGAGCTGTGCGGAGCCCGGCTCATAGACGGCATCTCCGTGGCCTCTTCTCTGAAAGAGCGCCTGCGCGGGGAGCTCCTCTCCCACCTCTCTGCAGGGGACGTGGCACACAGGCCGACCCTCGCGACGCTGCTCGTCGGGACCCCTCACGAAGCGGTGGCCTACGAGAGACGCCTCAGGGACCTCACGGGCGAGCTCGGCTTCGGGCACCTCTGCGCCTCCTTCGAGGAAGAGGCGACGGAAGCAGAAGTCCTGGAAACCCTGCACCGGCTCGACGCCGACGAGAGCGTCTGCGGCATCCTCATCCTGAAACCCCTTCCAGACCACATCCCGGTGGAAAGACTCTCCGAAGAGCTCTCCCCCGCAAAAGACGTCGAGGGAATCCACCCCTACAACGCGGGGCTTCTGGCGCTCGGAAGGCCGCGTTATGTCCCCTCGACCCCCAAGGCCTGCTTTCTCATCCTCGACGACTATCTGAAGAGGAGCGGGAGAGACCCGCGGGAGTTCTACGAGAAGAGCCACATCGTCGTCATCGGACGCTCTGCCAACGTAGGAAGGGCCGCGCTGCAGCTCGCGATGAGGCGGGGGGCGACGGTCACATCCTGCGACGTGAACACCTACCGCGCGGGGAGGTTGCGCGAGTTCACCGGCCAGGCCGACGTCCTCATCTCTGCAGCGGGGGTGGCCGGTCTAATAGACGAAAGCCACGTAAAAGAAGGCGTGATCGCCATAGACGTGGGGATAAACCCGGTCGAAGGGCCGGGAGACAAGGTCAGGCTCGTCGGGGACATGGACACCAGGAGCGTGGCGAAGAAGGCCGAGGCCATAACACCCGTTCCCGGGGGCGTGGGCCCCGTGACCGACGTGTGCCTGCTCGAGAACGTGCTGCTCGCGGCGAGAGCGACATGACTCTCACCGCAGGCCGAGCAGCTTAGCAGCGTTCTCCTTCAGGATGAGGGGTTTCACCTCCTCGCGGAAGCCCGCCTCCTCGAAGTCCTCGATCCACCGCTCGGGCTTTATGGCCGGGTAGTCCGAGCCGAAGAGCATCTTCCTCTTCAGCAGCGTGTTGGCGTAGTGGACGAGGTTCTCCGGGAAGTACTTCGGCGACCAGCCGGAGAGGTCTATGTAGACGTTGGGCTTGTGCAGGCACACCGAGAGCGCCTCGTCCTGCCAGGGGAAGGAGGGATGGGCCAGGATGATCTTCATCTCCGGGAAGTCCACCGCGACGTCGTCCACGTACATCGGGTTGGAGTACTTGAGGCGCACCCCCCCGCCGCCGGGCATCCCGGTGCCCATCCCGGAGTGGCCGGTGTGGAAGAGCGCTATGAGCCCGGCCTCGGCGATAACCTCGTAGAGCGGGTAGGCCATCCGGTCGTTGGGGTAGAAGTCCTGCAGGTTGGGGTGGAACTTGAAGCCCCTGACGCCCATCTCTATGAGGCGCTCCGCCTCTTTTACGCCCATCTTCCCCCGCGCCGGGTGGATGCTGGCGAAGGGGATGAGGACGTCCGGGTTCTCCCTTGCGGCCTCGAGCACCTCCTCGTTGGGGACGCGCCGCTGGCCGGTCTTCATCTCCATGTCCACGGTGAAGATGACCGCCGCCATCCGGAGGTTGCGGTAGTACTCGGCGACCTCCCAGGCGGTGGGGTGTTCGCTCTCCCCGAAGTACTTCTCGGCGGCCTCGGCGAAGGCGTGTTTGGCGCCGGGCTCCTCGCGCGAGCTCTCGGCGTGGGTGTGCACGTCTATCGCCCTGATCTTCTCCACGTCCATAGGCTCCTCCTTCTCAGGCGAACGCGCTCACGCCGGTGACGTCGCGGCCGACTATGAGCGCGTTGATGTCGTCGGTACCCTCGTAGGTGTAGACGGCCTCCATGTCCGCCACGTGCCGCGCCACGTGGTACTCGAGCAGGATGCCGTTGCCCCCGAGGATCTCACGGGCCTCCAGGCAGACTTTGCGGGCCTTCGCCGCGTTGTTCATCTTCGCCAGCGACGCCATCGGCCCGGTCATCTTACCCCGGTCTGCGAGCTGGCTGAGCCTGAGGCAGAGGAGCTGCATGGAGGTGATCTCCGCGAGCATCCCGGCGAGCTTCTTCTGCACGAGCTGAAAGGCGGCTATGGGCCGGCCGAACTGCCTCCTCTCCCCGGCGTAGGCGAGGGCCGCCTCGTAGCAGGCGACGGCGTGCCCCAGGGCGGCCCAGGCCGCCCCGTAGCGCATGGCGGCGAGCACCCTGTTCGTGTCCGCGAAGGTGCGGGAGTGCTCCAGGCGGTTCTCCGCCGGCACCCGGACGCCCGCAAGCTCCACCTCGGCCTGCCAGGAGGAGCGCATCGCGGTCTTGCCGGTCATGAGCCGGGTGCTCATGCCGGGGGCGCCCTTCTCCACGACGAAGGCCCCCACCCCTCCCTCCTCGTCGCGGGCCCAGACGAGGATCACGTCGGCGAAGGAGGCGTTGCCGATCCAGCGTTTCCTGCCGTCCAGGACGTACCCGCCGCCCACGCGGCGCGCCCGGGTCTCGAGGGAGACCACGTCGGAGCCGTGCTCGGGCTCGGTGAGGGCGAAGGCCCCGACCTTCTCCATCCGCGCCATCGCCGGCAGCCAGCGCTCCTTCTGCTCCTCGGAGCCGAGCATGGCTATGGCGGGCATGACCAGCGAGGAGGTCCCCCCGAAGAGGATGTGCAGCCCGCCGTCTCCCCGGGAGAGCTCCATGTTCACCAGCCCGTCGGCCACCGCGCTCAGGCCCGGACAGCCGTAGCCCTCTATGGCACCCCCGCAGAGGTTCAGCTCCGCGAGGGCCGGGAGCAGGGAGAGAGGCGGCTCCCCTCTCTCCCAGTATTCCCCTATGACCGGGAGCACCTCGCGATCCACGAAGGCCCTCACCTTCTCGCGCACGGCACGCTCGCCGGCGGTGAGGAGCTCGTCCAGGAGGTAGTAGTCCGGGGTCACGTCTTCGGGCTACTCGTAGCCGACCGCGGGAACGTCCTCGAGCATGTCCGCCCGCACCGTCTCGGTGAGCAGGTAGGTGCACGCCGCCGCCACCAGGCCCACCACCACCAGGTACAGCGAGACCGGCCAGGGCCCGCCGCCGGACCAGGCCAGGATCGAGGCCGCTATCAGGGGGGAGAAGCCGCCGCCGACGGTCGCCCCGAGCTGGTAGCCGATGGAGGCCCCGCTGTAGCGCAGGCGAGTGCCGAAGAGCTCGGCCAGCAGGACCGCCAGGGGACCGTAGATGGCCCCGCTGGAGACCATCATCACCGTTATCGCCAGCCACACCAGCGCCGGGACGCCGGTCTGCAGCAGCCAGAAGAAGGGGAAGGCGAAAGCCGCGGAGACCAGCGCGCCGCCGATGATCACCGGCCGGCGCCCCACGCGGTCGGAGAGCGCGTTGAACCCCAGGATGGTGGCTATCTGGAAGACCGCCCCGATTATGGTCCCCACCAGGAGCATGCTGCCGGAGATCCCAAGCTGGGAGGTGCCGTAGCTCAGCAGGAAGATGATGGTGATGTAGAAGATCGCGGCGAAGCCGAAGCTGATACCCCCGGCCAGAAGCACCCTCCCCGGGCTCCTGCGCAGCACGTCGACGATGGGCATCCGGGCCTCGGTGCCGGTCTCCCTCACCCGCCTGAACGCCGGGGTCTCGTAGATCTTCAGCCGGATGTAGAGCCCGATGGCCACGAGCACGATGGAGAAGAGGAACGGCAGCCGCCAGCCCCAGGCGAGGAACTCCTCCCGCGGCATCAGGGCGACCAGAAGGACGGTGCCGTTGGCGAGCATCAGCCCCACCGGCGAACCCGCCGGCACGAACCCGGAGAAGAAGCCCCGCCTCTCGACGGGAGCGTACTCGGCGACCATCAGCACCGCGCCGGCGTACTCCCCGCCGAAGGAGAAGCCCTGCACGAAGCGCACCGTCACCAGCAGGACGGGCGCCCAGATCCCGATGGCCGCGTAGGTCGGCAACACCCCCATCAGGAAGGTGGCGGAACCCGCGATCAGGAGGCACAAAACGAGCATACTCTTGCGCCCGATCCTGTCCCCGTAGTGGCCGAAGAAGATGCTCCCGAGCGGCCGGGCGACGAAGCCCACCGCGAAGGTCGCCAGGGCAGCCAGCGTCCCGGCCAGCGGGCTGAACTCCGGGAAGAACAGCGGCCCGAAGACCAGCGCCGCCATGGAACCGTAGATGGCGAAGTCGAACTGTTCGATGACGTTACCGACGACGCTGGAAGCAATCACCCGCCCCAGCGGCGTGCGCTCGCTTCGCTCCTCTCCCTCGACACGATCCACGTTTTGCTCCACCTCGACTCCTCCTTTCCCCGCACAAAGAAGAACTACCTGGGCGCCATCCTGATGGCGCCGTCGAGCCGGATGACCTCCCCGTTGATCATCCGGTTCTCCACGATGTGCCTCACGAGCGAGGCGTACTCCCCGGGTCGCCCCAGCCGCCGGGGGAAGGGTATCTGCTCCCCGAGAGACCTCCTGACCTCCTCGGAGAGCTCCCCGAGCATGGGCGTCTCGAAGATCCCCGGGGCGATGGTGGCGACCCTGATCCCGCTGGAGGCCAGCTCGCGGGCTACCGGCAGCGTCATGGCGACGACCCCTCCCTTGGAGGCCGAGTAGGCGGCCTGCCCGATCTGGCCGTCGAACGCCGCGACCGAGGCGGTGTTGACGATGACCCCGCGTTCGCCGTCTCCGTCGGAGGGCTCGTTCTCCATCATCAGCGCCGCCGCGAGCCTTGTGGCGTTGAAGGTGCCCACGAGGTTGACCCGGATCGTCCGCTCGAAGAGCTCCAGAGGATGAACCCCCTTCTTCCCCACCACCTTCGCGGCGGTCCCTATCCCGGCGCAGTTGACGAGCCCGTGCGGCCCGCCGAAGGCCGACCTCGCCTCCTCCAGCGCCGCCCGCATGCCCTCCTCGTCCGCGACGTCGGCCCGCGCGAAGCGCACGCTACTTCCGAGCTCCCCGGCAAGGGTTTCGGCGCGCTCCCGGTCTACGTCGGCGATGAGTACGTTCGCCCCCTCACCCGCGAGCATCCGGACGGTCGCGGCACCGAGCCCCGAGCCTCCCCCGGTGACGACGAAGGTCTTCCCGCTTATCTCCACAGAGTCCTCCCTTAACGTCCCTTGAACTCCGGCTTGCGCCGCTCGGCGAAGGCCGCCATGCCCTCCCTCGCGTCCTCGGTGGTGAAGAGCAGGGCGAAGAGATCCCCCTCGCGCTCTATCCCGCTCGCCAGCCCCAGCTCCTCGGCGGTGTTCAGCGCGATCTTGGCGCTCTTCAGGGCCAGCGAGGCGTTCTCCGCCATCCGGCGCGCCATCTCCCTGGCGGCCTCCAGCGCCTCGCCCTCCCCCACCACCCGGTTGACGAGCCCGATCTCTTTTGCCTCCTGCGCGGAGACCATGCGGCCGGTGAAGATGAGCTCCCGGGCCACGCCGCTGCCGACGACCCGGGGCAGGCGCTGGGTGCCGCCGGCGCCGGGCATGATCCCCAGCGTGACCTCCGGGAAGCCGAGCCGGGCGTTCGCTGCGGCGATGCGCACGTCGCAGGCGAGCGCGAGCTCCAGCCCCCCGCCGAGGGCGTAGCCGTTTATGGCGGCGATAACGGGGAAGGGTGCACCCTGCACGGCCTCCATCATCCGGGTGCCGAGGCGGCCGAACTCCCGGATCCCGAGGGCGTCCAGCTCCTGCATCCCCTCGACGTCGGCCCCGGCGACGAACGCCCGCTCGCCGGCCCCGGTGATCACGGCGGCCCGTACCTCGCCGGGGAGCACCTCCGCGAATACCTCGGCGATCTCCTCCTGCACCCGGGCGTTCAGCGCGTTGAGCTTCTCCGGCCGGTCCACGGTGACCACCGCGACGGCCCCCTCGCGCTCTACCCTCACGTGATCCAAAGGCTCCTCCCTCCTCTGACACCCTCTACCTCGCCCCGCGGGCGCGCTCCTCCCGGGCGAGCACCCTCCTCAAGAGCTTGCCCACCGCGCTCTTGGGCAGCTCCTCCCGAAACTCCACCGCCCTGGGTACCTTGTAGGGGGCGAGCTCGCCCCTGCAGTACTCCACGAGATCCTCCTCCGTGAGGGCGCTCCCTTCCTTCCTGACCACGAAGGCCTTTACCACCTCCCCCCTGTAGGGGTCGGGGCTCCCCACCGCGACCGCCTCCACCACCTCCGGGTGGGCGTAGAGCACCTCTTCGACCTCCCGCGGGTAGACCTTGTAGCCGCTGACGTTGATCATGTCCTTCTTGCGGTCGACGATGTAGAGGTAGCCCTCCTCGTCCATCCGGGCGATGTCCCCGGTATGGAACCAGCCGTCCCGCAGCGCGAGAGAGGTCTCCTCGGGCATGTTCCAGTAGCCCTTCATGACCTGGGGTCCTTTGATGAGGAGCTCGCCGGGCTCGCCCGGGGGCATCTCCCGCTCCCCCGTCTCGGGGTCGACAACCTTCACGTCGAGGGTCGGCATGGGAACACCGACGCTGCCGGGAACCGGACCCCTGAGGTAGGTGTTGATGGTGACCGTTCCGGCCTCGGAGAGGCCGTAGCCCTCCCAGATGGGCCTGCCGGTCCTGCGCTGGAAGGAGCGGAGCAGTTCGGCTGGGACGCTGGCCCCACCGGAGATGTACAGGAGCACTTCGCCGAGCCCGTACTTCTCCATCTCCGGGTAGTTGTGCAGGGCGGTGAAGATGGTGGCGACCCCGCCGAGCATGGCGGGCCTCTCGCGCTTTATGAGCCGCATCATCTCGTCGACCTGGAAGCGCGGCACGAGGAGGAGGTTCATCCCGTAGTGGATGGAGGTGAGCAGGATGACCACGTTCCCGAAGACGTGGAAGAAGGGCGCGACGGCGACGGTCTTGCCGCCGTCGAGAGCCCGCGGCTCCTCCATCGCGAGGCTTATGTTGGCCTCGATGTTGACGAGCAGGCTGCGGTGGGTGAGCATCGCACCCTTGGAGATCCCGGTGGTCCCCCCGGTGTACTGGAGCACCGCGACGTCCTCGTCGGGATCGACGGGCGCCTCGGGGACGGACCCGGCCCCGGAACGGAGGAGATCGCCGAAGGACAGATCCGACCCCTCGAGCTCCCCGCTCTCCCCCGCGACGATCGTGCGCTCGAGCGGCAGCCCCTCCCGCACCTCGCAGAGCCGGGGATAGCCCCCCTCGTGCACGACGATCGCCTTCGCCCCGGAGTCGGAGAGGATGTGCTCGAGCTCGCGCCCGGCGTAGAGCGGGTTGAGCTGCACGACGACCGCCCCGAGCCGCGCCGCGGCGAAGAAGGAGATCACGTACTCGAAAGAGTTGGGCAGCATGAGCGCCACCCGATCACCCTTCCCCACCCCAATCCCGGCGAGCGCCGCCGCGAACCGCTCGCTCTGCTCGAGCAGCTCCCCGTAGGTCACCCGCCGCCCCCCGAAGGTCATCACGGGCCTGTCCCGGTGCCTCGCCACGGCCTCCTCCAGAAACCGCGTCAGCGAGGTCTCGATGGGCCCGTAGGAGATCCTGCCCCCGTAAACCCCAAGCCAGGGCCTCCTCATACCCAAAGCCCTCTCCTTTCCCGCCATCCGCATTAATTCACCAACCGGTGAATTAACGTCTGGTATTCTACAGTGGGTTTCAAAACCCTGTCAACGCCATTGTCAACAATATTGAGATTGAGGAGATAGACGGAGAGGGATGAGCGGGCTTCGGCGGCGTGGGATAGGGCGTCCGCCGCTCTCCGGTCCGGAGGCGGAGGCCAACCCTTTGAGCGAGCTGAGCTTCGAGGAGCGGCGGGAGCTGTTTCTCGAGGCGGCGGTGAAGCTGTTCGAGGAGAAGGGGTACAAGAACACGTCGGTGGAGGACATCGCCGGGGAGCTGGGGTTCACCAAGAAGGTCTTCTACTACTACTGGAAGAACAAGCGGGAGATCGTGCAGGAGATCCACGACCGGGGCATGGCGCTGATGAACGCGCAGCTGGACGCCGTCATGGAGGAGGAGAGGGAGCCCGGCGCCCGGCTGGACGCGGCGATCCGCAACCACCTCAGGACGGTGCTGCGGGATCGTTCCATAGCCGGCACGCTGCTCGGCGACTTCGAGTTCTCCGAGGAGACGCTTCGGGCCCGCAGGGAGTACACCCGGCGCTTCCAGCGGCTCGTGGAGGAGGGGATGGCCGCCGGGGTGGTACGGAAGACCGACCCCAGGATGCTCACCTTCGCCATCCTGGGGCTCTGCAACTCCGTGGGTGCGTGGTACAGGAGCGACGGTCGCCTCACAGACGAGGAGATAATCGACATCTTCGCCGCCTTCGCAGCCTGCGGATGGCGCGCCGCAGCCAGCTGACGATTCCGCGCCGACCCGGCGGGTGAAGGCTCACGCACCATAGAGGCAGGATACTCTCCAAAGCCCTGCCTCATCCTCTTCTGTAGGCGGTGCGGGCGTACTCGACCAGGGGAGCGGGCTGCACGGTGGCCCTTATCTCCACCTGCCTGTGCTCCTCTACCGTGGGCTTGGTGCTGTTGGGCTCCTCTCCCCACAGAAGGGTGAGCTGCGTGCCAGGCTCTGCCTGCTCTTCTTCTACTACCGCCAAAGAGAGCATCGACCTCTCGTTGTAGCTGTAGCCGCAGTCGGTGGAGACCCCGACCGTCCGGCCATCCTTCAAGACCGTGTCGTAGTGGAAGAGAGCGTACCTGGCCTTGGGAAAATCGATGTACTTCGCAGGAAGATTTTCTTTCTCGAAGAGGCTGCCGAAGGCTTCTTTTACGCCTTCTTCGTTCCACACGAGCGTGACTTTCCTGCGTGAGGGGCGCTCAGCCATCCGCTGGAGGGCTTCTCTTCCTACGAAGTCGTGGTCGAATTTCACAAAGCGTCCATACCCCAGCTCGTAGGGGGTGAAGTAGTAGTCCTCTATCTTCTCTGAGCAGAAGCTCCCGCCGAGCGAACCGGCTCTCTTCGCCGGAAGCCACTCCCTGTAGGACTTCAGCTTCTCCCCGGTGTAGATGGCGGGACAGGGCGAGGGGATCCAACCGGATTCCAGGTTCGCCGCGGAGTATGCTTTCGAGCCGGCACGTAGCATCCCGAACTCCTCCCCGGACCGCAGGAGCTCCTCGAGCACCCTCTCCCCCTCCTCCCAGGGACCGGAGAGTTCGAAGCCGGGCTGCCCGGCCATCCCGTGTCTTAGCGCCCGCACCCTGCATCCGGAGATCACGACCTCCGCCACACCGAAGAAGCGCACCTCGGGCAGTTCTCCTCCGGCCGCCCTCCGCAGGACCTCCGGCGCAAGCGGCCCCTGAACCTCGTACCTGTAGACCTTCGGGGGCCCCTGCCGCAGGAGAGAGTTCTCGTCCCTTTCTACCTCCACGTCGTATTCGTTGCTTTCGGCGTGGTACTCGACCCAGTCGAGCGCCATGTGATGCCCGACCAGATCGAAGCTTCCCCCTCCGAGGCAGTAGAGGATGGCATCACCGATGACGTACCCCTCCGGGTTGCACGCAACAAACTGCTTGGCCCTCCCCGGCCTGAACCCCTCGAAGCCGTTCACGCCGAGGTGGGAGAGGAGTGCGAGAGCATCCGGTCCCTCCACGAACAGGTCGGTCATGTGGTGCGACTGGTCGAGAAGAGCGCAGCTCTCCCTCCATGAGCGCTGCTCGTCACGCCAGTTGGTGAACTCCGGGGCCACCGGAAAGGTGTACGGCAGAGCCTGCGCGTCGCGCAGCAGGTCCACCGGATTTCCCGCCCCCCGCAGCAAATCTTCCAGGCTTCTTCCTCGCTCCACGGCTCCTCCAGCATCCAGCGGGGACGAAAACCCCCGCTCACCACCAGATCACTCGAAGCTCAGGATAAACTGCGCTCTACAAAATTGTCAACAAAATCGTCAGGAGGAGACGCGGGCTGCCTGTCTGAGGGCCTCGGTGACGCCGGAGAGGTGGTTGCGCATGGCCTGCTCGGCCCGGTCGGGGTCTTTCGCCGCGACCGCTTCCAGTATGGCCTGGTGCTCGGCGAACGAGCGCGGTGGGCGTCCGGGGGCCAGGATGGTACGGTACTGGAACCTTATGAGCTGGGAGTTGAGCATCCTGAGCAGCCGGGCGATGGTTGCGTGGTCTGCCGCCTCGATCAGGCGTCGGTGGAAGCGCCCGTTCACGTCGGAGGCGGCCAGGAGGTCTCCCTCCTCGAGACGCCGTTCCATCTCGGAGAGTAGCGCGCGCAGCTCCTCGACATCCTCCGGCGTACGTTTGAGGGCCGCGTGCCGCACGGCCATGCACTCGAGCGCCATCCTGGCTTCGAGGATCTCCACCGCCTCCTCCTCGGAAACGAGCCGCACCCGGGCCCCCCGGTTCGGCTCCCGGGTCACGAGCCCCTCCTGCTCGAGGCGGATGAGCGCGTTGCGGATCGCGGCCCGGCTCACCCCGAGCTCCCGAGCGAGGTCAAGCTCGATGAGGCGTTCGTTCGGCTGCAGCCTCCCGCTGGTTATGTCTTCGTAGAGCCTTTCATATGCTATGTCGGACAAGAAACTCCCTCTGACATATTCTCGCACAACCTTCCCGCTGGCAAATTCGGAACACCGGCCCGCATCAGGTTACCACGATTGGCTACATTTTTGCAGTTCTTCCGGAGTATTTCAGTGCATTACGAGGACTACCCTTCCAGGTGCTCCCCTCTCCACCCGGGCATAGGCCTCTCCGGCCTCTTCGAGGGGGTAACGTTCGGCGACGGGCGGAGGTCGCAGGGCGCTCTCCTTGAAGCCGGGGAGGAGACTGCGAAGGACCGAGCCGCTTCCGGCCGCGTCCAGCCGGGAGGTCATCAGGCCGAGGAGGCGCAGCTCCCTGCGGTAGAAGTCGAAGAGATCGAAGGAGACACGAGGCTCTCCCGTCGAGGCGAGGACGACCATGCGCCCTCCCCGAGCAAGGCTCATCAGGCAAGGCTCGAACAGGGGGCCGCCGACGGCGTCGAGGGTGAGGTTCACCCCCTCCCCATCCGTAACGTCCGCAACGACGTCGGGCACGTCTTCGCGGGAGGTGTCTACCACGACGTGGGCGCCCGCCTCCTTCGCCCTCCCTACTTCCGAGCCGTCTTTGACCGCCCCGACGACGAGGGAGGCCCCCTTCCAGCGTGAGATCATGACCGCCGAACTCCCGACGCCGCCCGCCGCACCGGTTATGAGCACCCGTTCACCAGGAGAGAGGCCGCCGAGATCGAGGACTCCCATCCCGGCGGCGAGGTAGGCCAGACCGCAGGAGGCGGCCTCCTCAAACGAGAGGGCGGCCGGTTTTTCGACCACGGCCCCCCGCGGGAGCGCCACGTACCCGGCGTGGGTGCCGTCGCGGGTGAAGCCCAGTTCCCCGCCGCCCGTACCCCAGACCTCGGTGCCGAGGAGCTCCTCCGGCCCCTCCACGACGACCCCGGCGAAATCCCGGCCCGGGATACGGGGCAGGGTGGTCGTAGAAAACGAGCCGCGGACGTTCAGGACGTCGCTGCGGTTTATGGCGGCGGCGCGAACCTCGACGAGGAGCTCATCCCCTTTGGGATCGGGCTTCGGGACCTCCTTCGGCCGAAGGGTGGCAGGATCGCCGAAGCACTCTATCAGGAGGGCCCGCATCAGAGTCCGGTCGTTCTCGGGGTGGCCCAGTGCGGGAGGCGCTCGACGTGCGAGACGAGGTAGTCGCGAGAATCCTCGGCGAGCCGGCGGGCACGTTCCAGGTCGAAACCGAGAAGGCTACCGCCGCGCTTTAAGGCGCGCCCGTTCACCCAGACGGAGTCCACGTTGGAGGTATCCATGCTGCACACCACCGTTCCCACCGGGTCGGTGACGGGCGCGGCGTTCACGCGTTCGATGCTCAGCATAACGACATCGGCTTTCTTGCCGGGGGTGAGCGAACCGGTCCTGTCGGTGAGGCCGCACACGCGGGCGCCCTCGATGGTGGCGAACTCGAGCACGTCGCGCGAGGAGAGCAGCGGCGGCACCTCCTCCAGCTCCTCGTCGAAGATGCGCTGGTGGACCCTCATCCGTTCGGCGGCGAAGAGGAAGCGCATCTGGGTGAAGGGGTCGCCGGGGACGCTGGTCACGACGTCGCAGCTCAGGCTGGGCCTCAAGCCGTGCGCGAGCACCTCCCCGGTCGGCGGGATACCGTGGCCCATCGTCATCTCGACCATCGGGGCGATCGAGACCGTACCACCGGTCTCCGCGATGAGCCGGAACTCGCGGTCGGTGAGGTGGTTGCAGTGGATGTAGGTCGTGTCCGGTCCGAGCAGGCCCAGGTCGTGGAGTTGTTCGACCATCCGGAAGCGCCCGGCCACGGGCCCCATCCCGACGTGCACGCTGATCGGTACGTCGATCTCCCGGGCGAGCTCCCAGTCGTGCCGGACCACCTCGGGGGTGCAGAAGCCGGGGCCGCGGGTCCCCATGGCGAGGGTCATCAGGCCCTTATCGGAGGAGAAGTAGCGCTCTCTCACCCGCCGGATGTCCTCTGGGGCCTTCAGGGTACTCTCGAACCACCAGTCTGCGAGCGAGGTGTTGGGGTTGCCGTAGCAGTAGACCGCCCGGATGCCGGTCTCAGCCAGCGCCCGGATCGCCTCGTCGGCGTGGTCGGGGGTGTTGTTGATGTGCGACCAGTCGAGCAACGTGGTCACCCCGGCGTCTATGGCCTCGAGCGTGCCGAGGAGGTTCCCGGCGTAGACGTCCTCCGGGCGGTAGGCGGGTGCGATCCTGTCGAGGACGAGGTCGAAGTATCCGTCGAGGGTGACGTCCGGGGCGATGCCGCGGGCGGAAGTCTCCCAGGTGTGCCGGTGAGAATCGACAAAGCCCGGTATGACGATGGCGCTGGAGGCGTCCACGACCTCGCAGCCCGAAGCCTCGACCGAGGGTGCGACCGCCGCGATCTCCTCGCCCTCGATGAGGAGATCCCCGCCGGGGATGTCCCCGATCTCCGGGTCCATCGAGATGATGTGGCCGCCACGGATGAGGGTTCTTTGGGCCATCTTTCCTCCTCAGCCCCGCGCCGCGGGCTTGAGCTTTATGTCGAAGTCGCAGGTGTAGAAGGGGGCGTCGAGGCTGCGGCGCGAGATCTCCTCCTCGTCCTCGCACCTCTCCAGGTGCATCACCAGCTCGGGCTTGACCGCGCCTATGGTGTCATTCTCCAGATATGGGTCATCCGGGAAGAAGATCTGGGTGGTGAGCCTCTCGTACCCTTCGGCCTCGACCTTGAAGTGTATGTGCGCCGGACGCCAGGGATGCTGCCCTATGGCCTCGAGCAGCCGCCCCACCGGCCCGTCGGTCGGCACGGTGTAGGGCTTCGGGACCATCGTCTGAAACTCGTAGCTCCCGTCCTCCTCGACCCCAAACCGCCCCCGGAAATTGTAATCCGGCTGCCTCTCGTCCCAGACATCGTAGCCACCGGTGGGGCCCGTCTGCCAGACGTCGAAGACCGCGCCGCTTATGGGTGTGCCGTCCGTGGAGGTGACCCGGCCGCGCACGAAGAGCACATCCCCCTCCTCTATCCCCTCGTACTCCTCGTAGATCTTGACCGGCTTCTCCCGCCACGGCGGGTTCTCGCGGTAGAGCGGGCCCTCCACGTCGCTCGGGGTGGCCGTGCCGTCCTCGTGGGTTATGGAGTCCACCAACACCGAGGTCTTCGTCACGTCGGAGAGCAGCACGAACTCGTCGTGCTTGCCAACCTCGGTGAGAAAACCCAACACCGCGAGCCATTCCTCTTCGGTGACGCGATGTTTTTCGATCACCCCGTGCACCGCCTCGATAGCATCCGGGAGTATCCGCGCCAGCCTCTCGTTGCGTACCCGGCCAGCCACGTCAGCCATCTCTTACTCCTCCTTCCAGCGACTCTCCGCTCCCCTCATCCCCCCGGAGCCTTTTGTTTGTCTACATTATCGTACTCAATCGCAGGATTATCCACCTCGGGGGTCCTTTTCAGCGGGTCAGGGACATCTCGGCCATCCTGTTGATGATCTCACCGACCCCTTCGACGGAGACGGTAATTTCGTCCCCGGGCCGGAGGAATTCGGGCGGGGTTCGGGCGTATCCGACGCCTTCGGGGGTACCGGTGAGGAGGATGTCTCCGGGCAGGAGGGTCATGGCCAGGGAGAGCTCCTGTATGAGCCTCGCGACGGGGAAGATCATGTACCCGGTGCTCGAGCTCTGTTTTTCCACACCGTTTACGTGGCACCGGATCCGCAGGTTCTGCACGTCCGGGATCTCGTCGGCGGTCACGATCCAGGGTCCCATCGGGCAGCTTCCGTCCATGCCCTTGCCCTTGAGCCACTGGCCGCCGTGTCGCCGCTGGACGTCTCTGGCGGTGATGTCGTTGGCCACGGTGTAGCCGAAGACGTACTCCAGGGCCTCATCTGCGGGGATACTCCTCCCACGGCGGCCGATGACGACGGCGAGCTCGGCCTCGTAGTCGATCTTCTCGGAGAAGTTCGGGTCGAAGGGGATCTCGTCGTGGGGGCCGATCACGGCGGTCGTGGGCTTGTCGAAGAAGGTGGGGTACTCGGGGAGCTCCTCCCCCTGTCCCTCGCGCCTCCCGCGCCCCTCCTCGAAGTGTCTCAGGTAGTTCCACCCGACGCAGAAGACGTTCCTGACCGGGTCCGGGATGGGGGCCAGAAGCTCGACCTCGGAGAGACCGGCGACCGGATCGGAGCTCTCGACGAGCGCGCGGGCCTCCCGCAGAGCCTCCTCGCCTCCCTCGACGATCTCGAGCGTGGTCCGAAACCTATCACCGAGATCGACGACGCCCTCTCTCACGACAGCCCCCGCCCTGTTCTCCCCATCGTGGTACGTGATCAACCTCATCGCATCACCTCCGGCGCACGAGCAACTCCAGCAGAGCATAGAGTACCCCCAGGCGGGGAGCACGCGGGTTGATGGTCCCGCACCCCGCAAGGTATAAAACCTCCGGAAGGAGGAGCCACGGAAGGTCGGAAAGGCACGAACCCCTCGTGGGGACCGGAAGCGCGGCGGGCCGCCGTCAGCGTGACCTTCGACAACCTGGGGGAGGCCGCGGATCTGGAGCGTGGGCTGTGGCCTGAAGACAAACCGCTCGGGAACCACTTCTCGGTGCGGCGCGCACTCCCCCGCATCCTGGACCTGCTCGACGAGCTAAACCTCCAGGCCACGTTCTTCGTCGAGGGTCTGAACGCCACGCTCTACCCGGAGGAGCTGCGCGGGATCGCCGGGCGCGGGCACGAGCTCGGCTACCACGGCTGGCGCCACGAGTACTGGGCGGGCCTGTCCCCCGATGAGGAGTCCCGGCTGCTGGAACAAGGCGTGCACGAGATGGGTGAGCTGGGGATCAACATGCACGGCTTCCGCCCGCCAGGAGGGAGGCTCAACCCCGCGACCCCGTCGCTGCTCGAACGCCTCGGCTTCACCTACTGCTCCCCGGCAGGGAAGGGGGCGGGCACACTCGGCGGTATCGTGTCGCTCCCCTTCGAGTGGTACCTGATCGACGCCTACCACTACCTCCCGCGTTTCGCCGGCCTGCGCCGGTCCCGCACCGGTACGGATTCCCCCCTCCCCCCTCCGGCGCTCCTCAGAACCCTCGAAGAAGCCCTGCAGCACCTCACCCGCAACGGGGGGTATCTCGCGCTCATCTTCCACCCGTTCCTAACGGCCGAAGAAGACCGCTTCGGCGTGCTGGCACGCATCCTCTCAAAGATCAAAGAACTCTCCGATGACGGTGCACTCTGGTGCGCACCAGGTCGGGAGGTGGCCGGATGGATCCTCTCCCACCCCGAAACTCGCCAGCCTCCCCACCTCGATTCCACCGATACCTGAGCTGCCTTGACACGGGGATACACCCCGCTTAGGATAATTGTTGACAATTATGTATGCGACATGGGAGCGCTGGGTGCGATGGATCGTGGGTTATCGTTTCGAGGGAGGCCGGGCATGGTGAGGCGACGCGTTGGGTAGAGGACGAAACGGAGGGGCAGAGCCTTCCGGTCGGGCGCGAGAGCTCGTACGGGGAGCGTACGACAACCACGTCCACGTAAACCCGGACGTGATCGGACGACGCGTGGACGATCTGGAGCTGGCGCGGCGTTTCGGGGAGATGGGGCTCGGTGGGTTCACGCTCAAGTCCCACTACGTGCCGACGGCCGAGCGGGCGAGCGTCGTTCGTTCGGCGGTGGGCGGAGTAAACGTCATCGGCGCCATCGCGCTCAACGCCGCGGTGGGCGGGATGAACGCCCTGGCGGTCGAGATAGCGGCTCGGGAGGGGGCGCGCTTCGTATGGATGCCCACGGTCGACGCGGTGAACGAGGTCCGGCGCATCGAGGAGGGTTCGGGGGGGCAGAAGCTCCCGCTGTGGGCGAAACTGCAGCGCGAGCTGAAGGAGAAGGGGCTCAGGGTCGATCCCGTACCCGTGGTGGACGAGACCGGAGCGGTGCTCCCGGAGACCCGGGAAGTGCTGCGGGTCGTCGCCGAGCACGGCATGGTGCTCGCCACAGGGCATCTCTCGCGGGATGAGATCTTCGCCATGGTGGAGGCCGCGAGGGAGGAGGGGGTGCGGAGCATCGTGGTGACCCACCCCGAGTTCCCCTCGCAGAACCTCTCGGCAGAGGATCAGATCCGCCTCGTCGAGCAGGGGGCTCTCATGGAGCGCTGCTTCGCCCCGGCGTACGGCGGCAAGGTCTCGTGGGAGGTGATGTTCGAGAACATCCGGGCGGTCGGCGCGGAGAATTCCTTCCTCTCCACCGACCTCGGACAGCCGGCGAACCCGCCGGTGGAGGATGGGATCGCGCTCATGGCCGACCGGCTGCTCGAGGCGGGCTTCAGCGAGGAGGAGGTCAGGATCATGGCGGTCGAGAACACCCGGAGGCTCGCGAAAGGGGTCCTCGTATGACGCAGGGAGGCAGGACGCTCCTCGTCGTCGGCGCCCACTCGGCGGACTTCGTGTGGCGGGCGGGCGGGGCCGCGGCCGTCAACGCCGCCGCGGGCGGGCGCTCGGTGGTGCTCGCGCTCTCCTATGGGGAGCGCGGGGAATCCGGCGAGCTCTGGAAGGAGGAGGGGCAGACCGTCGAGAACGTGAAGAAGGTGCGCCACGCCGAGGCCGAGGAGGCCGCCGGGGCGCTCGGGGCCGAGTTCCGGTGCCTGGATCTCGGGGACTACCCCCTGCGGGTGGACGACGAGGCGCTGATGAGGCTCGTCGAGATCATCCGGGAGCTCGCCCCGGATGCGATCGTCACCCACACCCCCGAAGACCCCTTCAACCCCGACCACCCGACGGCCTATCAGGCGGTCCGGCAGGCGCGGCTCCTCGCCGCCGGGGCCGGGGTGCCGAGCGCCTTCCCCGGCATACGGCCGCCCGCGCTCTACCTCTTCGAGCCGCACCAGCCGGAGCTCTGCGGCTTCGTGCCGGACACCTTCCTGGACATAACGGAGGTCTTCGAACGCAAGAAGGAGGCGATGGAGGCCATGCGGGCGCAGAAGTACCTGCAGCAGTACTACCTGCAGCGGGCCGAGCAGCGGGCCAACCACGCGAGGAGGGTCTCGGGGGAGAAGGACATCCGCTACGCCGAGGCCTTCCAGCGGGTCTTGCCGCAGGTGGTGAGGTCGCTGTGAGCGGGGTCTGCGGGGAGCTCGCCCGGCTCGGGGTCGCGACCGTCTACGAGGCCTCCGGCAGGCAAGGGCTCGTGGACGCCTCCTTCGTGCAGGTCGTTCCCGGCTCGAAGGTCGCCGGCCCGGCCCGGACGGTCCTCTGCGGGCAGAACGACAACCTGATGGTGCACGCGGTGATGGAGCGGGTGCAGCCTGGGGAGGTCCTGGTCATAACCATGCCCGAGCCCGCCCCGGTCGCGCTCGTCGGGGAGCTCCTCGCGGTGCAGGCGAAGGTCCGCGGCGCGGCGGGCGTACTCGCAGACGCCTCGGTACGCGACCTCGAGGAGCTGAGAGAGCTCGGGCTGCCGGTGTGGGCGCGCTGGGTGCGGGTGCGCGGGGCGACCAAGACGGAGGTCGGCAGGCTCGACGCGCCCGTCGAGGTCGGCGGCGCCAGGATCTCACCCGGGGACATCGTCGTGCTCGACGCCGACGGGGTGGTCGTCGTCGAGGCCGGGCGGGCCGGGGAGGTTCTCGAGGCGTCCCGGGCGCGGGAGGAGCGGGAGAAAAACCTCCGCAGGAAGCTCGAGGCCGGCGAGCTCTCCTACGACCTGCACGGCCTCAGGGAGGTCGTGGAAGGAGGGACAGCATGAGCGCGGAGTCCGTCAGAGACATCGCCCATCTCGGGCACGTCGAGCTACTCACCCCCGCCTTCGAGGAGAGCCTGTGGTTCTTTACCGACGTCCTGGGCATGGAGGAGGTGGAAAGGCGGGAGGAGTCCGCGTATCTCAGGGCCTTCGGCGACTACGAGCTCTCCACCCTCAAGCTCACCGCCGCGGACCGGGCGGGCCCCGGACACATCGCCTGGAGAGCCACGAGCCAGCAGGCCCTGGAGAGGCGGGTGAGGGCGCTCGAGGAGAGCGGGCTCGGCGAGGGCTGGGTCGAGGGTGACTTCGGGCACGGCCCCGCCTACCGCTTCTCCGACCCCGACGGGCACCCGATGGAGGTCTACTTCGAGACCGAGAAGTACCGGCCGCCGGAGAAGCTGCGCCCGGCGCTCAAGAACCAGCCGCAGAAGTTCACCGCCAGAGGCGTCGGCGTGCGCAGGATAGACCACGTCAACCTGCAAGCCGTCGACATCGACGCCAACAGCGCCTTCATGCACGAGAGGCTCGGCTTCCGGCTCACCGAGGAGGTCAGGCTCGACAACGGGCGGCAGGGGGCGGCTTGGATGAACGTCACGCAGAAATCCTACGACATCGCCTACGGGGGAAGGGACGTGAGCGGAATGGGAGGCAGGCTGCATCACGTCGCCTACGCCCTCGACAGCCGCGAGTACGTGCTGCGGGCGGCGGACATCTTCCTGGAGGAGGAGATCTTCATCGAGGCCGGGCCGGCCAAGCACGCCGTGCAGCAGACCTTCTTCCTCTACGTCTACGAGCCCGGGGGCAACCGCGTCGAGATGATCTCGGACATAAAGCTCCTGCTGGACCCCGACCCCGAGACCATAACCTGGAACCAGGCCGAGCGGGAGAAAGGGCAGGCCTGGCGCACGATCATGCCCGAGAGCTTCTTCACCTACGCCACGCCGCTGCCGGCCGGAGGACACAGATGAGCGGGGAAGGGCACCTCGCGGTCCTCGGGCTCGGGGAGGCGGGCGGTGAGATCTCCCGCGACCTCGCCGCCCGCGGCCGGCGGGTGCTCGGCTACGACATAAGGCCCGTCGAGCCGCCCGAGGGGGTGGAGGTCGTGGGCTCCCCGGAGGATGCGGTGCGCGGCGCCGAAGCGGTGCTCGCGCTCGTCCCCCCCGCCGACGCCCCGGAGGCCGCCCGCTCGGCGGTGCCCGTGCTCGAGGAGGGGACGCTCTACGCCGACTGCAGCAGCGCGAGCCCGCAGCAGAAGCGCGAGCTCGCCCGGATGCTCGAGAAGACCGGCGCAGAGTTCGTCGACCTCACCCTCATGGGCACCGTGCCCGGGAGGGGACTCTCCACGCCGGCCTTCGTCTCCGGTCCGGGGGCCGGCCGGCTGGCGGAGATGCTGAGCTCTTCAGGGATGCCCGTGGAGAAGGTCTCCGACGAGCCCGGGGACGCCGCCGGGCGCAAACTGCTCAGGAGCGTCTTCGTCAAGGGGATGACCGGCGCGATCATGGAGGCGCTCGAGGCCGGACGGGCGGCGGGCTGTGAGGAGTGGCTGTGGGGCAACATCGTCTCCGAGCTCACGGGAGCGGACGAGGCGCTCGTCCGGAGGCTCGTCGAGGGGAGCTACAGGCACGCCCGGCGTCGGGCGGACGAGATGGCCGCGGCCGAGGAGCTCCTGCGGGAGCTCGGCGTCACGCCGCGCATCACCGAAGCGACCAAGGAGAGGTTGCGGAAGCTCGCGGCAGAGGGAGCCGGCGGAGGATGAGCCAGCTCACCTAACCCGGCACGGACTCGAGCCGCGCGAGAAGCTCCAGGTGTATCTCCCGGGAGCGATCCGGGCTCACGACCTCGGAGGGGTCGACCTCCTCGACCGAGATGCTGGTCTCGTCGACGTACAGATGTTCTCCGATCAGCCGGGCTTGCTCGTCGTAGGGCCACACGAACGCCTGACGGCTGGTGAAGTGGTAGTGAGCCTCCCTGTTCTCCACCTCGATTCCGAACTCTTCGAGGATGTCGCCGGTGGTGAGGAAGTGGAAGGTGAGCTCGTCGCAGAGCCCCCAGTCGGCCACCGCTATCCTGTCCTCCGAGTTCCACATGACGTAGCGCTCCGCGCTGCGGTAGAAGTCGATCACGCCCTGCTTGCCCCGGATGACGGTCGGCCTGCCCCAGTTTATGCGGTAGACGGGTTCATCGACCATCATGTCGGGGGCGACTATCTTCTCGAACTGCCCGGAGCCCTCGAGGTGTACGTGCCGCCGGTAGTTCTCGAGGATCGCCCGGTGGTGCGGGTTCTCGGTGACCTCGAGAAGCCTGGCGACCGGGTCCATGCAGCGGTAGATCTCTTCCTCGAACCTGTTCATGATCGCCACCTCCTCAGCTCGCCTCTCTGTAGGAGGTGCGGGCGTACTCGACGAGTGGAGCGGGGGCGACGGTGGCCTTTATCTCGACCTGCTCGTGCGGCTCGACCTGAGGCTTTCTGGAGTTCGGCTTCTCGCCCCAAAGAAGGGTGAGCTGTGTGCCGGGTTCGGCCAGATCCACGTCCACGCTCGCCAGAGAGAGCATCGACCTCTCGTTGTGGCTGTAGCCGACGTAGGTGGAGATCCCGACCGTCCGGCCGCCTTTTACGACCCGGTCGTACTGGAGCGCCGAGTACCAGGAGGACGGTAGCTCCAGGTGTTTTGCGGGAAGACCGTCCCTCTCGAAGAGGCTCGAGAAGATCTTCTCCGTGACGTCATCCCCGTCCCACACGAGCGTCACCTTCTTCCTCGGCGGCCTCCCGGAGATCCTCTCTAGAGCCTCCCTGCCCACGAAGTCGTGGTCGAAGCCGACCATGTGCCCGTACCCGAGGTCGTAGGGGGTGAAGTAGTAGTCTTCTATGTCCTCGGAGTAGTAGCTTCCCCCGAGAGAGGCCGTAGCCTCGTAGGTGTTCGCCGGGAGCCACTCCCTGTAGTCTTCGAGCTCCTCACCGGTGTAGATGGCGGGGACGGGACAGGGGATCCAGCCAGACTCGGTGGTCGCGGACTGGTAGGCGAGGGAGCCGGCCTGCCTCAGACCGAACTCCTCCCCGGCCTCCACGATGGCTCCTCTTATCTCTTCGCCTTCTTCCCACGGGCCGAAGATCTCGAAACCGGGCTGCCCGGCCATCCCGTGCCTCAGAGCCTTCACCTTCCTCCCGGCGACGTTTATCTCCCCGACGTTGAAGAATGGGATCCGGGGCACGGGACCGCCGTTGAGCTTCTCCACCAGCCCGAGGGCGTTGGGGCCCTGGATCTGGTAGCGATAGAGCCTGCGGCGGCCGGCGGGGTTGAGGTCGGTCCGCTCGTCGATCTCCATCTCCACCTCGGCCCCACGCTTCTCGGCGTGGTAACGGACCCAGTTGTGCACGCTGGGACGTCCGACGAGCAGGAACCTCTCCTCGCCCAGCCGGTAGAGGATCACATCGCCTATGACGTACCCGTCCGAGTTGCACGCCACGTACTGCTTGGCCTTATCAGAAGCGAAGTTCCTGAAGCTGTTTATCCCGAGCGACTCGAGCAGCCCGAACGCATCGCGCCCCTCGACGTAGAAGTCTGTCATGTGGTGCGACTGGTCGAAGAGAACGCAGCTCTCCCTCCACGCCCGCTGCTCGTCGCGCCAGTTCGTATACTCCGGCGGCACCACCGGAAAGACCCGCGGCCCGGTCTGCGAGTTGTACAGAAGCTCCACCGGCCCCCCCGCCTCCCGCAGTACGTCCGCGAGACTCCTCTTCACCTCTCCCATATCTCCCCTCAAACCTCCTTGCAGGGACGAACCCAGAAATCACATTCCTCTCCTGAGACCTCAGGATATTACATATCGAACAATATTGTCAACAAGGTTGGTGACTCAAAGAAAGACCCGCCCCATTCGGGGCGGGTTCAAACGATTACGGGTTTTGTACCCTGGCTACCCTATGCTCTCGAAGACCACGACGACGTTGTGGCCACCGAAGCCCATCGAGTTGGAGATCGCGGCCTTAAGACCGGGGACCGCTCTGGCTTCGTCGCGCACGTAATCGAGCGGCTCGCAGTCGGGGGCCACCTCTTCGAGGTTGATGGTCGGGGGAAGGACGCCGTCGCGCAGGGCCAGGGCGCACATTATCGCCTCGGTCGCGCCGATGGCGCCGAAGGAGTGACCGGTCATGGATTTGGTGCCGGAGACGGCGGCGTGGGGCAAAAGGCGGGCGATGGCCTTCGTCTCCGGACCGTCGCCGGTCGGGGTGGCGGTGGCGTGGGCGTTCACGTGGCCGACCTCCCCGGGTTCGACCCCGGCGTCCTCGAGCGCGAGGCGCATCGCACGCTCGACGCCGCGCCCCTCGGTGTCCGGGGCGGTGACGTGGTAGGCGTCGGTGGTACGCCCGTAACCGGAGACCGCGGCTATGGGCTCGGCGCCGCGCCGCTCGGCGTGCTCGGGGCTCTCGAGGACGAGGGCGCCGGCTCCCTCGCTCATCACGAAGCCGTCGCGCCCGGCATCGAACGGGCGGCTGGCGCCGCGCGGGTCGTCGTTGCGGCGGCTCACGGCCCGTATGGCGCAGAACCCGGCCATCGAGAGAGGGGTGATCGGTGCCTCGGAGGAGCCGGCGATGACCACGTCGGCGTCGCCGCGTCGGATCATCTCGAGCCCTTCGGCGACCGCCTCGGCCCCGGTCGCGCAGGCGAGGACCGGGCACTGGGTCGGGCCTCTGGCGCCGAGCAGGATGGCCAGGTATCCGGCGCACATGTTCGGTGCCATCATGGTTATGAGGAAGGGGCTGACCCGTCCGGGACCGCGCTCCTGCAGCACCCGGTACTCGCGCTCCCAGGTCGATAGCCCGCCTATACCGGTGCCCATGATTATCGCGACGCGCTCGGGCTCGTTCTGGACGGCTCCGGAGACCCCGGCGTCCTCCACCGCCTGCAACCCGGCGCTCACGCCCATCTGGGTGTAGCGGTCCATGCGCCGGACTTCCTTCTTCCCGATGAAGTCGGAGGGGTCGAAGTCGCGGCACTCACCCGCTATGCGGGAGGGGTAGGGGGAGGGATCGAAGAGGGTTATCTCGCCGATCCCGCTCTTCCCGTGCAGGGCGGCGTCCCAGAAGTTCTCGACGCCGACGCCCAGCGGGGTAACCGCCCCCACCCCGGTTATGTAGGCGTGTCCCCTGCCGGAGTCCGTCACGCCGTCTGGTGCTCCGCGACGTAGTCTACGGCCTCCTCGACGGTGGTGATCTTCTCGGCCTCCTCGTCGGGGATCTCCATGCCGAACTGTTCCTCGAGCTCCATGATGAGCTCGACCAGATCCAGCGAGTCCGCCTCGAGGTCCTCCCTGAAGGACGCTTCGGGCGTGATCTCGCTCTCGTCCACGCCGAGACGCTCGGCGGTTATCTCGCGGATCTTCTCGAGTATCTCCTCACGGTCCATCAGATCTCTCCTTGGTTTCGAGCCTGCTTTCCTCTATCCGGTAGCGGGTAGTGTAGCGTAAATCAGCCTAGTACATAACCATACCGCCGTCGACGGCGATCGTCTGCCCGGTTATGTAACCGGCTCCCTCTCCAGCGAGGAAGACCACCGCATCGGCGACCTCGTCGGCCGAGGCGAATCGACCGGCGGGTACCTGATCCCGGATCTGCTCTTTTATCTTGTCCGGCAGATCGGCGGTGAGCTCGGTCTCGACGTAGCCGGGGGCGACGACGTTGGCGGTGATGCCGCGGGAGGCGACCTCCCGCGCCACGCTCTTGGTGAAGCCGATGATGCCGGCCTTGGATGCTGCGTAGTTGGCCTGCCCCGCGTTGCCCATGAGACCGACGACGGAGCTTATGTTGACGATCCTGCCCCACCGCGCCCGGATCATGGGCCTGAGCGCGGCCTGGGTGCAGAGGTAGGTCCCCCTCAGGTTGGTGGCGACAACCTCGTCGAACTCCTCCTCCTTCATCCTCAGGAGGATGTTGTCCCTCGTGGTTCCGGCGTTGTTGACGAGGATGTCGAGCCGCCCGAAAGCCTCGCCTAAGGCATCGAAGATCGCCCTCACGTCCTCGCCGTCGGCCACGTTCCCCCGGAAGACCTCGCAGCGCACCCCCGCTCCCCGGACCTCCTCGGCGGTCTTCCGGGCGGCCTCCTCGTTCGACCTGTAGGAGATCGCCACGTCAGCACCCTCGGCGGCGAGATGGAGCGCGAGCGCCCTCCCGATGCCGCGACCGCCGCCCGTGACGAGCGCGACCCTCCCTCTTCGTATCATCTCCCCTGCTCCTTCTCCGCGAACGCGAACATGAGCCGCCCCTCGCAGGCCAGCTCCCCGCCGACCTCGGCCCTCGCCGACCCGCGTCCGATCCTCCCACGCGCCCGCTCTATCTCGACCTCCATGCGCAGCACGTCCCCCGGCACGACCTGCCGCCGGAAACGCACGCCGTCGATCCCGGCGAAGAGCGCGAGCCTGCCCTGGTGATCCCCCGAGGACATCACCCCTACCGCCCCGACCTGCGCCATGGCCTCGACGATGAGCACCCCGGGCATCACCGGATATCCGGGGAAATGCCCCTGGAAGAACGGCTCGTTCTGGGTGACGTTCTTCACCCCCACCGCCCTCACACCGGGCTCGAGCTCCTCGATCCTGTCGACCAGCAGAAACGGATAGCGGTGGGGTATGATCCGCTGTATCTCGGCCGGGCCCATCGGAAGCCTCATGCGAGAAGCTCCCCGGCTCCGCGCCCCACCGGCTTCTCCCCGAAGTCCCTGAGCATCCTCAAGAGCGTTCCCCCCTCTCCTGCCTCTACCACTTCTTCGATCCCCATCCCGACCATCCTCTCGACGACCGAGACCCACCTGACCGGCGAGAGCATCTGTCTTCTGAGCGCCGAGCGGATCTGTTCGGCGCTCTTCAGGAGGCTCCCGTCGACGGCGCTTATCATCGGGATGGACGGCTCACCGAACTTTGCCTCCCCGAGCAGCCGGTCCATCTCCTCCGCCGCAGGGGCCATGAGAGGAGAATGGAAGGCCCCCGAGACTTTGAGCGGGATCTTCCTTCCCCCCAAACGAGAGACCGCCTCCTCGAGCGCTTCCTCGCGCCCGGAGACGACGGTCTGACGCGGGCTGTTGAAGTTCGCCGCGACGACCCCGTCGATCCCCTCGACGACCCGCACGACCTCCTCGGGATCGACCCCGATCACGGCGACCATCCCCCCGGGGTTGCGACGCGAGGCCTCCCCCATGAGCCTGTCCCTCTCCGCGACCAGACGCGCCGCCTCCTCGAGCGCGAGGCTGCCGGCCGCGTGCGCCGCGGCATATTCTCCCAGAGAATGCCCGGCCGCCACCTCGAACTCCACGCCTCGCTTACGCAGGGCATAAAAGACCTCGACGGACCTGGCGAAGACCGAGAGCTGGTAGGGGACATCCCTCTCCCCGACCACCTCCCGGACGACCTCCTCCACCCGACCGGAGATCTCCCCCCCGGGAGTTCCCTGGCCGGGGAAAACGACGGCTCTTCTCGTCAAAACCCTCCCTTCATATCCGGTACAGGTTCGCCGCCCAGGTGAGCCCCCCGCCGAACCCCACCGTGATGATGTAGCGCCCCGGCTCCATCTCGTCGTAGATGTCAGGATAGGAGATAGGGATCGAAGCCGCAGAGGTGTTCCCATAACGATCCACGTTTATCACCACCCGCTCCTCCGGCATGCCCAGCTTGCGCACCGCTGCCTGTATTATGCGTGCATTTGCCTGATGCGGGATGAGGTACTGCACCTGATCGAGCGAGATGCCGTTCCTCACGAGCAGTTTCTCGACGAGATCCGGGATTATCTTGGTGGCGAAGCGGAAGACTTCGCGTCCGTTCTGGCGCAGCTTCTGCGGGCTCCCGGGGTGCCCGGCGCGCAGGAGCGGGGCGAAACGCCCGTCGGCGCCGAGAACGTGGTCGACGAAGCCAGAGCTCCCGTCCCCCCGTTCCAGGACCACGGCTCCGGCCCCGTCGCCGAACAGGATGCTCGTCGCGCGATCCTCGAGGTCCACTATCGAGGTCAGCTCGTCCACACCCACCAGCAGGACGGTCGTGGCCAGCCCGCTCCGCAGCATCGAGGCGGCGACGGCGGCGCCGTAGGCGAACCCGGCGCAGGCCGCCCCGAGGTCCATAGCACCCACGCCGCAGGCTCCGATCGCCTCACCCACCTGAGAAGCGACCGAGGGCACCGCCTCCGGGGCGGTCGAGGTGGCGCACAAGACGAGGTCCACATCACCGCCCTCCACCCCGGCGTGGGACAGCGCCCGGCGGGAGGCGTCGACGGCGAGCGAGACGCAATCCTCCCCTTCGCCGACGAAACGCCGCTCCCTGATGCCGGTCCGCGACGAGATCCACTCGTCCGAGGTATCCAGCACCCGCTCGAGGTCCCGGTTGGTCACCACACGGCTGCCGAGCGCCCGCCCGACGCCCGCTATCCTTCCGGCCGCGAGGGGGTTCACGACGCTTCCTCTCGAGCCCGGCGGAGAGCTGAGCCGAGCTCCTCCACGAGTCCCTCACCGGTGCGCGTGATCCCCAGCAGCGCGTTCTTTACACCTCGTCGACGCGAGTTGCCGTGCCCGATGACGACGAGGCCGCGCACCCCCAGAAGGAAAGACCCTCCGTAGGTCTCCGGGTCCACCCGGTCACGGAGCCCCAGAAGCCGCCGCCTGAGGACGGCCGCGGCGAGCCGGCTCACAACCCCCGCGGAAAGTGCCGAGCGCAGCATCGTCATCAGCTCGCTCGCCACCCCCTCGGCCGTCTTCAGCATCACGTTGCCGGTGAACCCGTCGGTCACGATCACGTCCGCCACGCCGCGCCCGATGTCCCGGCCCTCGACGTTGCCGATGAAACGAACCAATCTGGAAGTTTTCAACAGCTCGTAAGTCTCCTTCGTGAGGTCACTACCCTTCCCCGCCTCTTCTCCGACGTTCACAAGCCCCACGCTCACCCTCTCTTCGGAACCGAAGTAGCGGCGGGCGAGCCCGCTCCCGAGGATGGCGAAGTTCAGCAGGTCCTCGGGCCGGCATTGTATCGTGGCCCCCACGTCGAGCAGCAGGACCGGAGAAGAGAAAGGCAGAAAGGCGGCTATCGCCGGGCGCCGGCAACCCGGGAGGCGGCCTATCTCGATGAGAGCGGCGGCGACCGTCGCCCCCGTGCTCCCGGCGGAGAACATGGCCTGCGCCCGGCCCGAACGCACCAGCCTCGCGCAAACCGCCACGCTCGAATCCGGACGGCTCCGGACCGCCGCCGCCGGCTCCTCGTCCATCCTCACCGCCCCCCCGGCCTCCTCGAACGAGACGTTTCCGGGCAGCCCGGAAGCAGAGAACCTCCCGGCCGTCTTCGCGTCGGCGACCAGGAGGATCTCGTCGTCCGGCATCCGGGATGCCGCCGAGATGGCCCCGGCGACTATCTCATCCGGCGCGTTGTCGCCCCCGAGGGCGTCCACGGCGATGCGCACGCGTAGCGGACGCCCTCCCTACCTCGTCGGCTCCACCGCTACCGCGGTCCTGCCCTTGTAATATCCGCAGTTGGGACACACCCTGTGGGGAAGGTGCATCTCCCCGCAGTTAGGGCACTCCACGATCCCCGGGACCTTCAGCGCGTGGTGAGAGCGGCGCCGGTCCCGGCGGGCGCGGGACGTCTTTCTCTTGGGTACGGCCATACGTAAAACCTCCTCTTGTCTACGATGCCTGCAACGGGAACTCTTCAGAACCCGGACGCGAACAGGTCGTCCAGCCCACGCCAGCGCGGGTCCACGCGCTCCTCTTCCAGGCCGGGACGCACGGGCTCGGTGCCCGGAGCGAAGACCTGCATCGGGATCTCGGTCGGGATCGCAGAGCGGGTGTAGCGCGGAAGATCGAGCGTCCAGTCCTCGATGGAGAGCTCCGGATAGTTCGGACCTGAGAGAACCTCCGACTCCCCGAAACACACTTCGATCTCCACCGGCTCGAGCGTCCTGTCGCAGGTCGTGCGTACCGTGGCCCTGACCTGCAGGTCGATGTGGATTCCTTCGGACACGCGCGTTATGCCGATCTTCGCCCGCGCGCCCGAGACCTCGTGGTGCCGGCCGTAGAGATCGAAGGATTCGACATCATACTCCGCTGTCTCCTCCCGGTAGTCCCCCGGCCTCGCGTCCGGGCGCTTCAAGGGTATCAGAGCATCCATACACCCTATTCTACTCCTCCTGAACGCCCTGCAATCTGGAGCGGCCCCTCTGGATGGCCTCGAGCAGCTTGGTGAGGTTGTCTTCGAGGTTGGCGAGCACCTCATCCGCGTAGTCCTCGGCCCCGAGGCGTATCTCCCGCTCGCGCCGACGGGCATCCTCCATTATCTCCTGGCTGCGCCGCTCGGCTATCTTCAGGACCTCCTGCTCGGAGACGATCTTCTCGGCCTCCTCACGAGCCTGGGCGATGATGCGGTCGCTCTCGTTGCGGGCCTCGTCGAGCATCGCCTGACGCTCCTTGACGATCCAGCGGGCCTGCTTGAGCTCCTCGGGGATGCTCTGGCGCATCTGGTCTATGATCTCGAAGGCCGCCTCCCGGTCGACCATCGCGGTGTTGCCGAAGCCCGGGAAACTGCGGGCCTCCTCGATCAACTCCTCGAGCCTGTCTATGAGCACCAGTACGTCCATCGCTACGAACCTGCCTCTTCTCCGCTTGACGCCGTCCGATCCCTCGAGTAGACCTCCCGGACGACATCCAGTATCTCATCCGGAACGAGCCCGCGCAGATCCCCTCCGAAAGCGGCTATCTCGCGCACCGCGCTCGAGGAGAGGAAGCTGTGCTCCGCCGCCGACATGATGAAGACCGTCTCCAGCTCCGGGTAAAGCGTGCGGTTGAGCTGGGCCTGCTCGAACTCGGACTCGAAGTCCGAGACGGCCCTGAGGCCCTTGACGATGACCCTGGCGCCGCGC
The DNA here is from genome assembly GCF_059772285.1 of Rubrobacter sp. M3-4. Taxonomy (NCBI): domain Bacteria; kingdom Bacillati; phylum Actinomycetota; class Rubrobacteria; order Rubrobacterales; family Rubrobacteraceae; genus Rubrobacter; species Rubrobacter sp. M3-4. Next base: position 20,705 of record NZ_JCBAJP010000016.1, on the reverse strand, counting down.
TCCCGGGCAAACTCGACCAGAAGACCGTCCATGACCTCCACCGAGACGTTCTCGAGGTGCGAGGTGACCTTCTGCACCAGCCGGGCCCGCTCGGATGCCGGAAGCCGCGGCTGCTTGCGCAAATTCGCCCCCACGGCTATGACCACGTGATCGAAGATGCCCGCGGCCCGCCGGATCACGTCCAGGTGACCGGCCGTGACCGGATCGAAGCTGCCGGGGCAGATCGCCAGGTTCATCATCATCTCCCGCTCGTCCAAGATGGTCACCACCGTGCCGCCGTAGCGGCGCGTGTCTCCTCTCTTGAGCCTGCCCTCCCCCTGGGGCGCACCGCCCCGCTCGACGACGACTCTCCCGCCGGGTGCGAGCAGGGTGTGCAGACGGTTCAACAGGTTTTCTACTTCTGAAGTTGCGATTCTATATGGCGGATCGACGAAGATCAAATCGTAGGTGCGACCTTCGCGCGCGAGCCGCTCGACGGCCCGACCGACGTCCTCCCGCATGATCTCGGCTCGACTTTCGAGCCGGGTGCGCCGGAGGTTCTCCCGGATGGCAAAGACCGCCCGACGGTCGCGCTCGACGAAGGTGGCCCGGCCGCAACCGCGGCTCAGGGCTTCGATGCCGAGGGCACCCGTCCCGGCGTAGAGGTCGAGCACGTTCTCCCCCGAAAAGAACTGCCCCAGCACGCCGAAGAGGCTCTCGCGCACCCTGTCCGAGGTGGGGCGGACGCCGCGCGGGACGGGCCCGAGCACGATGCCCCCCGCTTCCCCGGCGATCACCCTCATGCCCTGAAGAGCCACTCGACGTTCTCGCCGAGGAGATCCTGGACCTCGCGCCGCAGGGGCCGGTGCTCGGGTCGGCGCAACGACGGATCGCGTGAGACGAGCTCGAACGCCGCCTTTCGGGCCTCGACGAGCACGTCCACGTCGCGCAGGAGCTTGGCGATCTTCAAATCCGGCATCCCGCTCTGGCGGCTGCCGAAGAGGGTACCCTCGCCCCGGATCGCCAGGTCGGCCTCCGAGAGCCTGAAGCCGTCCTGATGCTCGCAGAGGGCCTCGAGCCGCTCCCGCGCGGACTCGGTCTTCGGGTCGGCGATCAGGAAACACCTCGGCGGGTGCACCCCCCGGCAGACCCTCCCTCTGAGCTGGTGCAGCTGGGAGAGCCCGAAGCGCTCGGCCCCTTCGATGACGATCACGCTGGCGTTCGGCACGTCGACCCCGACCTCGACGACGCTGGTCGCCGCGAGCACCTCTATCTCCCCGGCACGGAACGCCGTCATGACCTCTCGCTTCTCCTCGGGGCGCATCCGGCCGTGGAGCATCCCGACCCTCCGCTCGGGGAAGATCTCCTGCGAGAGCTCCGCGTGGAGCTCCTCCACGGCGCGCACCTCCTCGAGAGCCTCGGACTCCTCGACGAGCGGGCAGATCACGAAGGCCTGCCTGCCGGCTTCGAGCTCGCCGCGCACCTCCTCGTAGACCGCGGGGCGCTCCGACCCCGAGGCCAGGACCGTCTCCACGGGCCTGCGCCCGGGCGGCAGCTCGTCTATCACCGAGACGTCGAGGTCCCCGTAGAGCGTGAGGGAGAGGGTGCGCGGGATGGGGGTCGCGGTCATCACCAGCGTGTCCGGTGAGACGCCCTTCTCCTGGAAGACGGTCCGCTGCGAGACGCCGAAGCGGTGCTGCTCGTCCACCACCACCAGCGAGAGGTCCCGGAACTCGACCTCCCTCTGGATCAGGGCGTGGGTCCCGATCACGATGTGGGCCCGACCGCTCCGCAGGTCCTCGAGCACCTCCCTGCGCTCCCGCGCGCCGAGCGAACCGGTCAGCAGCACCACCCTCACCGGGAGCCCGGTGAGCGCCGAGCCGATCGAGAGGAAGTGCTGCTCGGCCAGCACCTCGGTCGGGGCCATGAGCGCCCCCTGTCCGCCGGCTTCGACCGCGGAGAGCAGGGCCGCGACCGCGACCACCGTCTTGCCGCTCCCGACGTCCCCCTGCACGAGCCTCCGCATCGGCCGCTCCGCCCTCATGTCCGCGAGAACCTCCTCCACGACCCGCTCCTGCGCCCCGGTGAGCGGGAAGGGCAACCCGGAGAGAAATGGGTTCAGGAGGCTGCCGTCACCGGCGTGGGACCGCCCGATCTCGTCCCGCGCGAGACGCGCCTTGCGGACCGCGAGCCCCACCTGGATCAGGAAGAGCTCGTGGAAGACGAGCCGCCGCCGGGCCAGCTCGAGCCTCCGCCGGTCCTCCGGGAAGTGCACCTCCCAGATCGCATCGTGCAGGAGCGGAAGCCCGTGACGCGCCAGCACCTCCGCGGGCAAAGGATCCAGGATGTATCCCGCCTCACACAGCGCCCGGTGGACGAGCGTCCTGATCCTGCGCGTCTGCAATCCCCGACCGGCCGGATAGACCGGGACGAAACGCCCGGCGTGAGGGCTCTCGTCCTCAAGATCCTCCGCGATCTCCAGGCTTCTGGCCACGATCTGAAGCCCGTAGCGCCGCTGCACCTCCCCGGAGACGACAACCTGCGTCCCTTCGGCGAGCTGCCCCGCCAGCCAGTTCCGCCCCCACACCACGGCCGGTATGTACCCCGTCCCGTCGTAGAGCTGGGCGGAGAACCCCGGCGCCCTCCCACGCACCGGGCGTCCGAGCGGCCTCGTGCCCACGACCCTGGCGACCACCGTCGCCCGCTCCCCGACCTTCAGATCCCCGATGCGCTTGACGTTGGAGAGGTCTTCGTAACGCGAAGGGTAGTGGGAGACGAGATCCGCGAACGAACGGATGCCGAGCTCCCCGAGCGCGGCCTCTATCCGCTTCCCGACGCCGGGCAGTTCCCCGACCGGGCGGGATCTCAGCTCGGGCAGCGCCGTGCTGCGCAGGGAGACTTCCCTGACGCTCCGTCTCCCTGCTTCAGAGGTGGGCGACGCCATAGGTGCCGGGACCGACGTGGCACCCGACCACCCCTCCGATCTCGGCGACCGGCGCGTCGGGCACCCCGAGCTCCTCCATCAGCCGCCGGAGAGGTTCCGCGGCGTCAACGTGCCCGAAGAAGATGGGCCGGCCCTCCTCGACTACCGGGCGCATCCGTTCGACGATCGCCGCGAGCTGGCGCTTACGGCCCCGCGTACGTTTGTAAGGCGAGATCACACCGTCCTCGAGCACCAGCACGGGGCGGATGTCCAGCGTCGAGCCGAGCAGCCGCTGCGCCCGCCCGATCCTGCCGCTGCGCTCGAGGTACTCGAGCGTGCCGACGGCGAAGAGCGCCCGGCAGCGCCTTATCGCCTGCCGGACCGCACGCAGCACCTCCCCGAAGTCTCCACCCGAGTCTATGACCCTGAGCGCTTCCATCAGGATAAGCCCCGATCCGACCTCCGCGCTGCGGCTGTCCACGACCTCGATCTTCCTGTCCACCATCTCCGCCGCCGCGCGGGCGGACTCGTAGGTCCCGCTCAGCTCGCTGGAGATGGTGAGGACGAGCAGGTCGTCGTAGGCCGAGAGCTCCTCGTAGGCCTCGACGAAGGCCCCGGCCGAGGGCTGGGAGGTGGTCGGGAAGTCCTTCGAGGAGGCGAGCCGGGCGAAGAACTCCTCGTTGGTCATGTCCACCTTGTCGGTGAAGACCTCCTCGCCGAAGCGGAAGGTGAGCGGGACCACCCGCACGTCAGGCCGCCCCGCCACCTCCGGCAGCAGCGTGGTCGTCGAGTCCGTGACTATCCCCGTGGTCACTCGGCCACCATCTCCAGCGGGTACAACGGCTGTCCCCCCTCCCTCACCTCGACCTCGACCTCGCCGTCGAGCGCTTCGATCTTCGCGGCGATCTCCTCCACCTCCCCGGCACCGAGCCCTTCTCCGGCGAGCAGCGTGAGGAGCCCGGCTCCCTCCTCCACGAGGGTGCGGGCCACAGCGAGCGCCACCTCCTCCACGCTCCCCCCGACGCTGGCGAGCTCGCCGTCGAGGAAGGCCATGTACTGACCCTCGGAGATCCTGTTCCCTGCGACTTCTGCATCGCGCACGGCGCGCGTTATCTGCACCTGACGCATCGCCGAGAGAAGCTCGCGCATCTCCTCGACGACCTCCTCCGGCTCCTCCTCGGGGTCGAAGGCGACCATCGCGGCGAGCCCCGATGCCACCGTCGTGGTCGGGATGACGTGCAGTCGGGCCTCGACGAGCTCGCGCGCCTGCTCGGCGGCGGGGATCACGTTCTTGTTGTTGGGCAGCACGACGACCTCCCGCGCCCCGCTGCGCCGGACGGCGCGGGCGATCTCTTCGGCGCTCGGGTTCGCACCCTGCCCGCCCTCGACGACGATCGCCCCCATCGACTCGAAGAGCCGGCGGTTGCCCTCGCCCCGGCTCACGGCGACCACGCCGAGCCCGGCGGCGTTTTCCTCCGAACGCTCGCGGACCTGGGCCTCCATGTCGTCCACCTTCACCCCGGAGAGCCGCCCGAAGCGCCCCGCGTACGAGAGGGCCTCGCCGGGATCCTTGGTGTGCAGGTGAACCTTGACCACGTCCGCATCCGGCACGACGAGAACGCTGCGCCCGATCCGGTGGATGTGCTCCCGGAAGTCTTCCGCGTCACCCGTAAAGCCGGTGACGACGAACTCCGTACAGTACCCCCAGGCCTCCTCCTCGTGTCCGACGGACTCCAGGTCCGGGAACCCTTCCCCGGAGGTCTCCTCATCGAACTCCGGGCTCTCCCCCGCGAGCGCCGCCCGGATTCCCTCCAGGATGGTCGCCACCCCGAGCCCGCCGGCATCCACCACCCCGGCCCGACGCAGCGTCTCGAGCATCCCTTTGGTCCTGCCCACAGAAGCCAGCGCCTCCCGCACCGCCACCCCGGCGACGCGGGCCGGGTCCTGCTCCCCCGACTCCAGCGCCTCCCGGGCGGCCTGTGCGGCGTCCCTGATCACGGTGAGCATCGTCCCCTCCACCGGCTGCCGCACGGCGGAGTAGGCCCTCTCCGACGCCCCTTCCAGGGCGGCCACCAGAGAGGCCGCATCGAACCCTTCGGCCTTCTCGAGCGCCTCGCAGGCACCCCGCACCATCTGAGAGAGGATCACACCGGAGTTTCCCCGGGCTCCCATCAGAGCCGCCCGCGAGACGGCCCGGCTCGCCTCCTGAACCGTGGGATAGGTCTTTCCGGCGGTCTGCTGCACCACCGCGTCCAGGGTGAGCAGCATGTTCGTCCCGGTGTCCCCGTCCGGGACCGGGTACACGTTGAGCTCGTTTATCCGCCCGGCCCGAGACTTCAGAGCCTCGCGCGCCGCCGAGGCGACCGGATGAACTTCTACCGCCACGCGCCCCCCTCCGGCGAACGACCAATCATCTGTTTCGAACTCTCTGTCATGGCTGACGATTCTACTATTCTCCCCGACGGTCTGGTACAATCACTCTTCGCTGTCCGGAGGTTCCCGGCATCCCAGATCAGACGGCTAGTATATAAGAGGAGGACATCGTGGCGAAAGTCTGCTATTCGTGCGGCAAGGCTCCCGGCTACGGAAACGCGCGCAGCCACTCGCTGAAGGCGACCCGGAGGCGCTGGAATCCGAACCTGCAGAAGGTCCGCATCCGGGATGGCGCGGGGACGAAGAGGGTCTGGGTGTGCACCTCCTGCCTCAAGGCGTTCAAGGTGGACAAAGTGATCCCGGCCCCCCGCACGACGCAGAGCGCCTGACTCTCGGGGCGGCCGCACGAGAATACCTCACTCGGCGGCCTTCTCGAGCCCCCCGATACGCTCCAACAGGTTGGCCATCTCTATCGCCGTCTGGGCCGCTTCGAAACCTTTGTTCCCCATCTTGGTGCCGGCCCGCTCGATGGCCTGCTCGATCGTCTCGGTCGTGAGAACACCGAAGACGACGGGCAGATCGACCTCCAGCGCCACGCCCGAGATGCCCGAGGAAGCACCACCGGCCACGTACTCGAAGTGCGGCGTCGAGCCGCGGATGACGGCACCGAGGCAGATCACGGCGTCGTAGCGGCCGGAGCGGGCCATGCGCCGGGCGGCGAGTGGTATCTCGTAGGAGCCCGGCACCCACGCGACGTCCACCGCCGAAAGGTCGCCGCCGTGCCGCCGTATGGCGTCCAGCGCTCCTTCCAGAAGCTGCTTGACGACGAACTCGTTGAACCGGGATACCACGACGCCGAACGACAGCCCGGCGGCTTCGAGGCTGCCCTCCATGTAGTTCGGTGAACCTTCCACGTTCATCTCTTACGACCCCCTAGAACTGCTCCAGGATGTGGTGCATCTTCTCCCGTTTGGTCTTGAGGTAGCGCTCATTCTCTCCGTTGGCCCTCACCTCCAGCGGCACCCGCTCCAGGATCTCGAGCCCGAACCCCTCCAGATCGGCCATCTTGGCCGGGTTGTTGGTCATCAGACGCACGCTCGTTATCCCGAGGTCCTTCAGTATCTGAGCCCCAGCACCGTAGTCGCGCATGTCCGGCGCGAAACCCAGCTTCTCGTTGGCCTCGACGGTGTCGAGTCCCTTGTCCTGCAGCCTGTAGGCCTTCAGCTTGTTTATCAGTCCTATCCCCCTTCCCTCCTGGCTGAGGTAGAGGATCACACCCTCCCCCTCCTCCTGCACCCGGCGCATGGCGGCCTCGAGCTGCTCCCCGCAGTCACAGCGCAGAGAGTGCAGGGCGTCGCCGGTGAGGCACGAAGAGTGCATCCGGACCAGCACCCCGTCCTTCCCCTCCGGATGACCGGCGATGAGCGCCAGGTACGGCAGCCCGTCGAGCTCGCTCTCGTAGGCTCGCAGCCGAAACTCGCCGTAGGTGGTGGGCAGTCGGGTCTCGACTACGAAGCTCACCTGCATCTCGTGCGTCCGGCGGTACTCGGCTATCTGCTGGACGCTCACTATCTTCAACCCGTGTTCGGCCGCGAACCGCTCGAGATCGGGCATCCGGGCCATCGTCCCATCGTCTTTCATGATCTCGCAGATCACACCCGCGGGCTTCAGACCCGCCAGCCGGGCCAGGTCGACGGCGGCCTCGGTCTGTCCCCTGCGCACCAGCACTCCACCGGGGCGGGCCCTCAGGGGGAAGACGTGTCCCGGCGAGACTATGTCCGAAGGCCCGGCCTCGTCGGAGACGGCGACCCGGATGGTGTGCGCCCGGTCGGCGGCCGAGATGCCGGTCGTCACCCCCTCGCGTGCCTCTATCGAGACGGTGAAGCCCGTCTTCATGCGCGAGCGGTTGTCCTCGGTCATCATCGGCAGCTCGAGCCGGTCGACCATCTCCGGGCTCATCGGCAGGCAGATGAGCCCGCGGCCGTGGGTGGCCATGAAGGTGATCGCTTCAGGGGTCACCTTCTCGGCGGCCATCGTCAGGTCGCCTTCGTTCTCCCGGTCCTCGTCGTCGACGACGATGACCATCCTCCCCTCCCTTATGTCCTCGATCGCATCCTCGACCCTGCTCAAAGGCATCTCTAAATGCTCCTCTCGAAACCCTTCTCGAGATACGGTGCGAGCAGCCGCTCGACGTACTTCCCCATGACATCGGCCTCCAGGTTGACCTTCGTGCCGACCCCGATCTCGGAGAGGTCGGTCGCGGCCTTCGTCTGCGGCAGTATGGAGACCGAAAAAGACTCCTCGCCGACGGAGACGACGGTCAGGCTTATGCCGTCCACGCAGATGCTCCCCTTCTCGACCACGTAGCGCAGCACGCTCCCGGGAGCGGAGAATTCCCAGATCTCGGCCTCTCCTTCCGGCCGTATCGAGACGACCTCCCCGACGCCGTCCACGTGCCCCTGGACGATGTGGCCGCCGAGCCTCCCTCCGGCTTCGAGCGCGCGCTCCAGGTTTACCGCCCGCCCCTCGGAAAGATCCCCGAGCGCGGTGCGCCGGAGCGTCTCCGGCATCACGCCGAAGGCGAGCTCTTTTCCGCTCCTCTCTGCGACCGTCAGGCATACGCCGTTGACGGCGACGGAGTCACCGACCTCGACACCACCGGCGAGCCTCCCTGCCTCCACGACGAGCCGGGCGAGCCCTCCTCTCGAAAGCGCTACGACCCTGCCCTTCTCTTCCACCAACCCGGTAAACATACGAAAGTCCTCCTCACCTCTCACGCGGATAGAACGTCACCGCGACATCATCCCCGAGCCGCTCGACCTCCGAGACGGTGAAGGGCAGCGCGTGGGCCATCCCCGCGACCCCCAGCTCCCCCACCATCGGACGTCCGTCCGATCCTACGAGCTTCGGCGCGTAGAAAACGGTCATCTTGTTCACGAGCGAGCGCCGGACGAAGTGAGCGGCGGTCTCCCCACCCCCCTCGACCAGAACCCCCCGCACCCCGAGCCGCCCGAGCTCGTCGAGCACGAAGCCGGGATCGAAGATCCCGTCGACCAGCGGGGTTTCGATCACGCGTACGCCCCGCTCCTGCAGGGCGAGTGCCTTCCCGGAGGGTGCACCTTCAGCGGCGAAGACGATCAGGGGCGCCTCCCCGGCGCTCCGTACGAGAGCACTCTCCAGCGGTATCCTGAGCCGGGCGTCGAGCACGACGCGCCTCACGGCGGGCACCTCTCCGGGGACATCCCGCACCGTGAGCAGGGGATCGTCGGCGAGCACGGTTCCGATCCCGACGAGGACCGCTCCGGCTTCCGCGCGCAACAGGTGGGCGCGCCGGCGTGCCTCCGGGCCGGTCACCCACTTGCTGTCGCCGCCGGCGCAGGCGATCCTTCCGTCCAGGCTCGCCGCGAGCTTGAGGTGCACGAACGGACGCCCGGTGCGCTTGTACCAGAACCACTGCTCGTTCTGCCGCTCGAACTCCGGAGCAGCGTCCAGCACCTCTACGTCGACGCCCGCCTCGCGCAACAGACGCACGCTGCGGCCGTTCATCCGGGGGTTGGGGTCGATGTGGCCGATTACGACTTTTTTCACCCCGGCCTCGAGGATGAGCTCGGTGCAGGAGACCTCCGAGGAGCGGCTGCGGCAGTTGCAGGGCTCGAGCGTGACGTACAGCGTCGCGCCGCGGGCATCTTCCCCGGCCGCATCGAGGGCCACGGCCTCCGCGTGATGGCTGCCCGCGCGCTCGTGCCAGCCCTCTCCCACGATTCGGCCGTCGCGCACGACGACGCAGCCGACCAGGGGATTGGGTGCTACGGTGTAACGTCCGCGCTCCGCAAGGTCGCGGGCGCGCTGCATGTGGAGATCCAGCGTCGCAACATCCTTTCTCCCATCCGGACTCTCACCGTCGGCGCCGGACTCTCACCGGCTCCACCCCCGGGATTTCTCCGAGGGGTCGCGGGCTTTCCGGGAGAGGCTCCCGGATCACCGCCGGTGCGGGAATTCCACCCGCCCCCGAAAGTTTTGCTCGGCAAAGCTATACCACAGAGGCCCGCCCCCGGCAAGGAGAGCGCATCTAGCCGAAATAGGAAGCCGGGCGGGCCGCGGAGAGTATCTTCTTTATCTCCTCGGCCGGGTCTCCTCCGAAGACGGCCGACCCCGCCACCAGCACCTGCGCCCCGGCCTCGACCACCGCCGGGGCCGTCTCGGGAGATATCCCCCCGTCGACCTCGACGGGTAACCCGGTGATCTCGCGCACCCGCCTGACCTTGTCCACCATCTGAGGGATGAAACGCTGCCCCCCGAAGCCGGGGTTCACGGTCATCACCAGCACGTAGTCCATGTAAGGCATGGCCCACTCGAGGACCTCGGGAGGCGTGGTCGGGTTGATCGCGACCCCGGCCTCGCACCCGCCCTCCCGGATCTCTTCGAGCACGTGGTGCAGGTGGGTCACCGCTTCGTAGTGGACGGTGAGGCTGTTCACCCCGGCGTCGATGAAGGCAGGGATCAGGTTCTCCGGGTTCTCGACCATCAGGTGGACGTCCACCGGGAGCTCGATGGCCCGCACGAGCGAAGCGGCGACCACGGGACCGAAGGTGAGGTTGGGGACGAAGTGGTTGTCCATCGTGTCGAAGTGGACGAGCTCCGCTCCGCCCGCCTGAGCCTTCCTCACCTCGGCGGCGAGCTCCGCGAAGTCCGCGGAGAGTATGGAAGGGGCGCACACGACCTTCTTGCCGAGCTCCCTGTAGAACGCCAAGGGCAAACCTCCCGAGTTTTCGCGCACGACGCCCGAGAGATCATTCTACAGAACGCAGGATGGAGGCGTCCCGCCCCTACCTCGCCGCAGCCCGCACGATGAAAGATCTTATACCGGGGCTGTTGACCTCGGTGTAGACGCCGGGATAGTGGGCCCTGGCACACCCTATGCCGTAGCTGACGATCCCGACCTCGACCGGATCTCTGCCGGCTTTGAAGAGCGGCCCCCCGCTGTCCCCCTGACAGGCGTCTCTGCCCCTGCGCCCGGCGGCGACCATGAGCGTCGGGAAGAAGCGCGCCTGCGGACCCTCGTGAGCGTAGTCCCTCTTCGCGGCGGCGTCGGAGACCACGGGGACGGCGGCCGCGCGCATCCGGTCGGAGGGGGAACCGTTCTCTGAAGTCGTTCCCCAGCCCGCGACCGTGAGCAGCCGCCCCGGACGCTCCAGGTAGTTCTGCGCGGCGGTGGAGAGCCCAACCGGCTTTATCCCCCTCACCGGGCGGTCGAGCTTGAGGACGGCGACATCGTAGCGGTTGTCCCGTGCACCGTCGTAGTGCGGGTGCACGTAGGCGGCCACCGCACGCCGGATGACCCCCTGATGGCTCGTGATGACCGTCCTCCCGACGGCGAGCGTCACGCTGCGGGCGTCCACCACGCAGTGGGCGGCGGTGAGCACGCTATCCGGATCTATGAGGGTGCCGCCGCAGAGGGCCTCCCCTCCTCCCCTGACCCCGACCTGCAAGACCGCCATGAAAGGATATTTCCCGTTCGGCACGGGCTTGCCGCCCACGATCTGAGAACCGCTGCCACCGGCGTGGACGAGCGCCGGGTCGAAGGCAGGACCACGCTGGAGCGCGATGCGGTGGATCTGCGGGGCACCGCCCTCAACCTCCCGGGCGTGCGCGGGGTCCGCCGGCTGCAGCAGCGTCAGCACGGCTGCCAGTACAACCAGCAGAGACACCCACAGCGCACCCCTGAATGGTTCTGCCTGGTTCAATTAGATTCCTTTCTCTCTCCGGCCGGTGGCAGTGTACAAAAAGGCGCCCCGGAAGGGGCGCGAAACTTTCAGTTTATGCTACCGAATGAGTTCACGGACAGGTACCTTGCACCGGAGCCCCATCATCCTGGGTCATCTTCCAATCGACCCCACCGCCGCTAGAGTGAACACAGTATGTGTCGCCGGTACCATTACCATCGACTGGAGGATTGGAACCGTTGAAGCCATAGGGTCCCAACTGGGCAACCGGCACGTAAGATCCACCCTGGGTGTTTGCAACCTGCTCGGCTGATGCAGCTTCACGCACATTAGCCTCCGCTCGAGCAGATTCTGCCTTTGCTCTCTGCCCCAAAAACGTCGGGATCGCTATCGCGGCGAGTATCCCGATTATGATCACGACGACGAGGAGCTCGATGAGGGTGAAGCCGCGTTCGTCACGCCGGGCCTCCTTCATTTGCTCGAGCTTTTTCCCTATCCAGAGCAGCATCAACCATCTCCTTCCATACATCTTCCCGCCTGGTCTTCCCGCTCGATCGGTCCAGGTCTCGCTGCAACCGGTTTATCGGCCGGATAGAGAGAGGGCTTTAGGATTTTGCGAAAATTTTCGAAAAAATTTTCCCGCCAATCTTCATCCTCCCCGCACGCGCCGTCGGGAGCCACCCCGGGCGGACGAGAGCTGCGCGCCGGCGCGCAAGGCGAGGTAGAGCACCCCGGCGAGGGCGAACGAGGGGATCGAAGCTCCCAGCCCGGGGAGCTGGCGGGTGATGAACTGATAGGCGGCGACGCCCACAGCCCACGAGAACACGGCCATCCAGTCGAAGGCCGGTCCGCTCTTCTCGTAGACGGCATCCGCGTCGATCCTGCGGCGGCGCAGCAGGAAGTAGTCGGCGGTGACGACGCCGAAGAGCGGGGCGAAGACCGAGCCGAGCAGGAACAGGAAAGACTCGTAGCGCCCCATGGGAAGCACGGCCGCGGCGACGAAGGCCACCACGCCGAAGAGGACGACGAAAGCCCGCTGCGGTACGCGGGAGAAGATGTTCCCCGCCGAGACCGCGCAGGAGTAGAGGTCGGCGAAGGCGTTGTCCGTCTCGTCCACGAGCACCAGGATCAGGGCTGCGACCCCGATCGGGAGGGCGAGTATCGCCTGCGCGATGCCGCTCGTACCGAGCGCGAGCACGGCGAGCGCCCCGAGGGCGTAGAACCAGATGTTGGTGACGAAGAACCCGACGTAGGTGCCGAGCGCGGCACGACGGGCGCTGCGGGCGAAGCGGCTGTAGTCGGCGGCGAGCGGGAGCCACGAGAGCGGCATGGCCACGACGAGGTCTACCGCCTGCGGAAAGGTGAGGCCTCCCTTCCCCGGCTGAGAGAGCGCGCGTGAGAGGCCGTAGTGCGAGAGCAGGTAGTAGGTCAGGTATACGGTGGTCAGCAGAAGCAGCCATATACCCACCTTCTCCAGCCACACCCTCACCACCACCAGCGGCCCGCCGAGAGCGAAAGCCACGCAGACGAGCGTGAAGAACACCAGCCAGAACCAGTGCAGCGAGGTTCCGAGCAGACTGTGGGTGATGGCACCGGCCGCCCGGGTCATTATGATCAGCTCGAAGGCCGTCCAGCCGACGAGCTGCACGACGTTGACCACGGATGGCAGGTAGGATCCGGCGGAGCCGAGCGTCGGGCGCAGGGAGGCCATCGTCGGGAGACCGTGGTCCGCCCCCATCACGGTGGGGACCAGCAGGATCAGGTTCCCGATGACCGTCCCGGCCACGATGGCCGCGAGCGCGGCCCCGAACCCTAAAGCCGGCACGAGCAGGGTGCCGGCGACCATGACGAGGAGCCCGGCCCCGTAGCTGCCCCACAGAACGGTGTAGTCCCAGGCCCCGAGCGTACGCTCATCGGGGGGTACCGGACGCGGGTTGAAGGGCGCGCTCACGGCAGGAGCTCCAAGTCAGGATCGGGGAGAAGGCAAGAGCGTGGTGAGAAGCCGTTCATCTTTTCGTCCCTCCGTCGGCATTACCCGAATCAGGTTCAAAGGGTCGGCGCCACCGTAAGAGAACGGCGCCCTCTCAGCTTCCTCCGGCGGAAGCTCCCCTCGGGGGGTAGTGTACAGCAGGGCGCGGGCATCTTCTAGATAAAGCAGCGGCAACCTCATACAGGTAGACTCTTCTCTGGAAAACGGGTGGTTGCAAGCGAAGACGGAGGTAAGAGCGGTGAGGAAGAGGCTTCTGACGGCGGCCGCGCTCGGAGTCGCCGGTCTGTATGCGCGACGGCGCAGACCGGAGAGGCTCGGCGTCTCCTACCAGGAGGCGCGGCGCAAGGTGGTCATAGTCGGCGGCGGCTTCGGAGGTATCGCGGCCTTCGATCAGCTGGCGCAGAGCTTCGCCGGGAGCGACGAGCTCGGGGTACTGCTGCTCGACCGGGTGAACTACACGACCTTCTGGCCGATGGTTCCCTCGGCGATCTCCGGCAACGTCGAGGTCCGGCACATGGCCTACCCGCTCAGACGGCTGGTGATACCCCGCGGGGGCGAGTTCTTCCAGGGCGAGGTCGTGGGGGTGGATTTCGAGCGCAGGAAGGTCAGGACGGAGTTCGGGGAGTGCGACTACGACCACCTCATCCTGGCACCGGGGAGCCAGACGGCGTTCTTCGGGGCGAAGGGTGCGAAGGAGCACGCGATAGACCTCAAGGGCCTGCGGGAGGCGCTCGAGGTGCGCGGCAGGATCATAGACCGCTTCGAGGAAGCCGAGCGTTTGCGAGACAAGGCACCGCAGGGTCTCCTCACCTTCGTCTTCGTCGGCGGCGGACCGACCGGGGTCGAAGGGGTCGCCGACGCCCACGACCTCATCTTCGACGTACTCAAAGACGACTACCCAAACGTGGACTTCGATCGGGTGCGCCTCGTGCTCGTCAACGCCGGGGAGAGGATCCTAAAGGGAATAGACCCCTCGCTCGCCAACGCGGCCTCCCGCCGCCTCGCCGCCCAGAGAGTGGAGGTCATAAACAACACCAAGGTCGATGAGGTCTCCCCAAAGCACGTAAAGCTCTCCGACGGCAGGACGCTCCCGGCACACACCACCGTCTGGGCCGCCGGGATACAGCCGCCGCCGCTGGTCGAGGGCCTGGAGGTCGAAAAAGACAAGCGGGGAAGGATAATCGTCGACGAGTACATGCGGGTAAAAGACAGGCCCGGCGTCTACGCGGTCGGGGACTGCATAACGATCGACTACGACGGTCCCCCCGTCCCCGCGCTCGCCCAGTCGGCCGAGCAGGAGGGGAGGAGCGCCGCGTTGAACCTGGCCGCGGAGATCAGAGGCGAAGAACCCATCCCCTTCCGTTACCAGCATCTCGGGCAGCTCGTGGATCTCGGTGAGACCGGCGCACTCACCGACATACTCGGCGTCAGGGTGAGCGGGTTGCTCGGCGCTCTAATCTGGAAGGGAGTCTACCTCTACGAGCTAGGCTACAACCTCAACCGGGCGCAGGTGCTCTTCGACTGGACGGTGGACCTCTTCACCAGGCCGAATATCTCCAAGCTCTTCGTCGACTGAGCGGGATTCCAGCTTAGGAAAGGCACCGGACAGGAATACAATAGCCTCGCGGACACAGAACCGCCGGGCAAACCCCGGCACCGGGAGAAACGGAGGCAGATGAGCGAGGCCCCACCGGAGAGCGAGAGCCGGATGCAGCGGGACGGACGCGAGCCGGGCTGGTTTCGGCGCGGTGCTCCGCTGGCGGTGCCGGTGCTGGTCGCCGCGGCGCTGGTGGTGCTCTACGAGCTCATCCCGGTGATCGAGCTAATCGCGATCTCCGCGATCCTCGCGCTCATCCTGCGCTCTTTGGTGCTGCTTCTGGGCCGGTTCGGCATCCGCTCCTGGGCGGCCGTCCCGATCCTGCTCGGCCTGCTCACCGCGGTGGTGGCGTTCATCTGGCTCGTGATGCTCCCACACATCGCGCACGAGGTGGTGACGCTGGCCCGGCTGACGCCGGCCTACATAAGCTCGCTGGAGAATCTCTCGCACCAGCTCCATGCGCGGCTGGGCTTCTTCCCCAACCTCTCCAGCGACCTGAGCCACCTACAGAGATACCTGACGGGCCTCCTCGGCTCGGTGCCGACCTTGCTGGGGAAGGCGACGAACATGCTCATCGACACCATAGCGGTAGTGGTACTCTCCCTGTACATGGCGAACGATCCAGGATCACTCATCCGGGGGATAGCGCGCTTCGTCCCCGAGGGCAGACGGCACGAGTTCCACGACATAGTCACCAACCTGGAGGGAAGGCTGCGGGGATGGCTGATCGGCCTGCTACTCGCGATCGCGATCATCGGGACGGGAGCCGGCGTGGGGCTCTGGCTGCTCGGCATACCGCTGCCGCTCACCCTCGGCGTGCTCGCTGGGCTGCTCGAGATCATCCCGTACTTCGGACCGATACTCGGAGGGCTTCTTCCGGCGCTGCTCGCGCTGACCATCTCCCCCCTGAAGATGGTCCTGGTGATCCTTCTCTTCTTCGCGCTCAACCAGTTCGACAGCCACGTCGTCCAGCCGATCATCGTCGGACGAGAGGTCCGGCTGCACCCGGTCGCGGTGATCGTCTCGTTTCTGGCCTTCGGCAAGCTCCTCGGGCTCGTGGGGGTACTCCTCGCGATACCCGCCGCGGCGTTCATCGTAACGCTCGCGGACGAACTGATGCCGGGCGACGAAGCACGCGGGGAGGAGAGTCCGGAAGAGCTCGGACCCGAGCCTCCCTGCGTGCAGAAGGGGACGACAGGCTGAGAGCTTCGATCTACCTGGAGGAGTTCTTCTTAGCCAGGGCGATGAGCGCGAGGAACTCGTGGGCGACGTTGGCGGCGAGCAACGCCGTGATCTGGGCCGGGTCGTAGGCGGGGTAGACCTCGACGACGTCGAAGCCCGCGGGATCCACCCCGGCGAGCCCCCGCACGAGCTCCTGCGCCTCGCGGCTGGTGAATCCCCCGACCTCGGGCGTCCCGGTCCCGGGGGCGTAGGCGGGGTCGGCGAAGTCCACATCAAAAGAGACGTAGACCTTCGCATCCCCGACCCGCTCCCGGATGCGCTCTATGGTCCTGGGGATGCCGATCTCGCGCACCTCGTCGGTCGGGATGAGCTCGAAGCCGAGTTCCCTGGATGCCTCCCAGTCGGAGGCGTCGTACAGCGAGCCGCGCATCCCGACCTGAACAGACTTCTCCGGACGCAGCAGCCCTTCCTCGACGGCGCGTTTGAAGGGAGTGCCGTGGGTGTGTTTCATCCCGAAGTATGAGTCCCAGGTGTCCGGGTGGGAGTCGAACTGCACGAGGGCGAGCGGTCCGTGCACCGCGGCCGCGGCCCGCAGCTCGGGAAGGGCTATCGAGTGATCGCCCCCGAGCACGACGGGGATCACGCCCGCCCGGTGGATCGGTGCGAGCCCCTCCTCGATGAGGCGGTAGCTCTCCTCTATGTAGCCCGGGACCACCGCGACGTCGCCGTAGTCTATGACCGAGAGGTGATCGAAGAGGTCTATCCCGTGCGAGGGGTTGTACCTCCGCAGCAGGTGCGAGACCGAACGTATGCCTTCCGGGCCGAAGCGGGCCCCGGCCCGGAAGGTCGCCCCGGTGTCGAACGGTGCTCCGACCACTGCAGCGTCGGCGTTCTCGAGGTCCCTCGTGTTGGGCAGGCGCATGAAGGTCCTCACGTCCGAGAAACGCGGCGTCTCGAAGGAATTCGCCGGCTCGTAACGGGTCATCTAGCCTCCTGTCTCCTCTCTTCGTTCGTCTTCACCACGTCTCCGTAGAGCTCCGGGCGGCGGTCGGCGAACACGTCGTTGCGCTCCCCGATGCGCTTGTCGCGCGCCGCTTCGAGGTCGCAGCTGGCGCTGATGATACCCTCTCCCTCCCGCGGTCCGGCGAGCGGCCAGCCGTCCGGGTCGGCTATCACCGAGCCCTCGACCCACCGCACGCCCCGCTCGGGTCCCGCCCGGTCGCAGGCGGCGATGAAGATGCGGTTGGCCGCGGCGTTCGCCTGCACCCGCACGACTTCCATCGGACGCTCCCCTGCAGGCCGCGGGTAGAGCGGCCAGTTCGTGGGGGCGCACAGGATGTCGCAGCCGGCGAGGGCCACGATTCGGACCCACTCGGGGAACTCCAGGTCGTAGCAGATCACGACCCCGATCCTGCCGAAGTCCGTCTCGACCACCGGCGGCTCCTCGTCGCCGGGCTCGAAGAAGAGCGTCTCCTCGCCCCACAGGTGCGCCTTGCGGTAGACGGTCACCTCTCCCGAAGGATCGACCAGGACGGCGGTGTTGGAGATACGCCCGCCACGATCCTCGCACAGCCCGCCCACAACGACGGCCCCGCTCCTGCGGCTGAGGTCCATCCACCCCCGCACCGTGGGTCCGTCGAGCGGCTCGGCGAGGCGGTGCGCCTCGCCGAGATCGTGGAAGACGTAGCCGGAGTTGGAGAGCTCCGGGAGGACGACGATACCTGCTCCCTCGCGGGCGGCGCGCTCCGCCGCCTCCAGGACCCTCCCGCGGTTGCGCCCGACCTCCCCGACCGCGAGCGCCACCTGGCAGCATGCCACCCGGACGCTCAAGTCCTGCTCTCTTCGAGCATCTTGCGGCTCTCGGCTGCTGCAGAGGTCTCGCGGGTGAGGTCGAGACCGCGGCTGAGAGCGTAGTAGAGGATACCCGAGACCCCGAGCCCGACGACGAACGAGATGTCCGCCCCGCCGAGGGCCTTCGTGACGGGGCCGACGTAGAACGTCGTGTTGAAGAACGGGACCATCGCGATAAGCCCGGCGAAGTATGCAATGAGCCCACGCCAGGACCAGTCGTGGTAGATGCTGTTTCGGTGGTTGAAGAGCTCGGTTATCGCGTAGTGACCATGGCGCACGAAGTAGAAGTCGACCAGGTTGACCGCGGTCCAGGGCACCAGGAAGTAGAGCATGAGAAGGACGAAGTTGTTGAAGCTGTTCAGGTAGTTCTCCGGGATGGCCAGCGCCACCGCGAGCACCACCACCGAGAAAACGACTATCCCGATCACGCGCACCCGCAGCGTCGGCCTGACGGGCCTGAATCCATCGACCCCGCTCGCGCCGGTCAGCATCGCCCCGTAGGCGTTTACGGCCATGATCGTAACGAGCGCGACCGACCCCACGACCACCGCGAGCGTCCCGAAGCCGGGGAAGAGCCGGTTTCCGACCTCCTGCACGCTCGCGATCGCGTCCGGGTGCGGCAGCGAGGAGGCGAAGACCGCCCCGAGCGACATCAGCCACACCGCAGAACCCGCAGCCCCGGCATAGGTCCAGGAGATCACACCCGGCGCGGAGACGTCCTCGTAGAGGTAGCGTGAGTAGTCCGAGACGTAGATGGCGTAGGAGATCTGGTACCCCGCCGCCGCGGCGAACTGCACCAGGAAAGCGGTCCCGCTCCATCCGCCGCCGTGTCCGATCGAGCCCAGCGGCAGCGAGACCAACGCGTAGACGGTGAGTATCCCGAAGACCACGATGAGCACGTAGGTGAGCCACCGCTGCACCAACAGCAGAAGGTCATACCTGACTATCGCGATGGTCACGGCCACCGCGATCAAAAGCGGATACCACACGTAGCGGCTGAGCGAAAGCACCGTGTCCAGCCCCTGCGAGGCCAGGATGACATCGAAGACGTTGAAACCTATGTATACGAAGACGGCCGCAGCAAACGGGAACACGGCACCCCGGAGCCCGAACTGGGCGCGACTCTGGATCATCTGCGGCAAACCCATCCTGGGCCCCTGGTTGGCGTGGAACGCCATGAAGAACGTACCGAAGCACGAACCGAGCAGGACCGCGAGCACGGACCATCCGAGGCTCAAGCCCATCCCCGGCCCGATGAACCCGGTCACCATCGTCACCAGGACGAAATTGCCCGTGAACCAGAACGGCCCCTGGTACCAGACCTTCCCGTGCCGCTCGCTCTGCGGCACGTAGTCTATGGAACGCACCTCTATCTTCCCTGCTCTTTCCTCCATCTTTTCCCCTGACTCCCGATATCTCAGCTCACCGAAATCGTTCTCCGCCCGCAGTCTACTCCGAGAGAACTAGAAACAAAATGTACTTACCTACACATCCTTCCATAACCCGTTGTAGGAACCTACAATCACGGCCATGAAACGGGAGATAACGCTGCGGGACTTCGTCGAGGATCGCTCGCTCTCGCTCGAGGTGATAGTAGACGGCGGTCTCGAGAGGCCGGTGAGGTGGGTGCACGTGACCGAGCTCCTCGACCCGTCGCCGTACCTTCAGGGAGGAGAACTCATCCTGAGTGCCGGAGTGTGGAGGGAGCGGGGCGGGAGGGTGAAGGAATTCGTCGGGGCGCTGCAGCGAAGCGGGGTGGTGGCGCTCGGTTGGGGGCTGCTGGCTGAAGATGCCCGGGTGCCGGACGAGGTTGTGATGGCCTGTAGAAAGGCGCGCCTGCCGCTCATCTCGGTCCCGACGAAGACGCCGTTCATCGCTATCGAGCGGCGGTTCTTCGAGTACCTGCAGCGGCGCCGGGAGGCGGAACTCAGGCGCAGCCTGGCGTACAACGAAAGGCTCATACGTTCGATCTCCTCGCTTCCCGGGGGAGTACGCGGTGTGTTGAAGGTGCTTGGGGAAGAGCTCGGCTCCCGGGTGTGGCTGGAAAGACATGGGGAAGAGACCAGGAGCGAAAGAAACACCCCCGACAATGGGGTACCACGAGAGGAGACCACCAGGTTTCCAGTGATCTCCGGAGAGCGACCCGTAGCGAGGCTCGTCGTAGCTTCCTCGCCACGGAAGCTCGGGCCCCGGCAGCGGGCTGCGATCGGTCAGGCCATACCCCTCCTGGAATTCGTCCTGGCCCACGAGCAGGAGCTCCGGCAGGCCGAGCGGAGGCTCGCCGCCGAATTGGTCGAGGGGGTGCTCACAGGCCGCACCCGGTTCGCCGCCGGGCGGCTCAGGGCCTACGGGCTCGAACCGGAGGGACAGCTCGTGGGGCTCGTGGTCAGGAGCGGCACCCCGGAGGATGACGCCGGCCGGATACAACGGGCGCTCACCGCCCTGGGAGGAGAGGCGGTCGTCGCCGTCTGGAAGGGAGACGTAACGGCCATCTTCCAGCCCACGAGGGAGAAGCCGGACCTCGTCGAGGTCGGGAGAGAGGTGGCCCTGGCGCTCGGTTCCGGACGCGCCGTCGGGGTGGGAAGTCCTGCCGGAGGGGTGGACGGGCTCAGGCGCAGTCTGATCCAGGCGCGCCAGGCCGCGGAGCTCGCCCGCAGGGAACCGGGGAAGGGATACGTCGTGCACGATCGGGTCGAGTCACAGGCCCTGCTGCTCGCCCTGCAGGACCAGGACGTACTCGCCGCATTCCGCAACACCCTCCTCGGACCCATCATGGAGTACGACGCCAGGAGGGACACCCGGCTGCTCGAGACGCTCGAAGCCTTCATCTTCTCCGGAGGCCGGTGGGAGGAGACGGCCCGCAGACTCCACATCCACGTCAACACCCTGCGCCATCGCCTCTCCCGCTGCGAGGAGCTGACCGGAAGAGACCTCTCCACGATGGAGAGCCGCGTGGACTTCTATCTGGCCCTGCGCTCCCGCGCTCAGGCCAAGACCTCCTCAGGCGGGGTGTAGGCAAGGGAGTGCGCCTGCGCTACAGGCTCTGAGGTGAGATGACCTGCTGTGGTGGCAAGCCCTCTCCTCAAA
>NZ_JCBAJP010000015.1:0-63054 GCF_059772285.1 Rubrobacter sp. M3-4 | reverse complement strand
GGGAGCGCAGGCATAAGAACTCCGGCTCGAAGGAGGTCGAAGATATGTCCGGAACGGAAACAAGCAGGCTGCTGGAGAAGGACCGACGCTACGTCTGGCACGCCATGGGAGGTTACGCTCCCGACGGTCCCTCCCCGATGGTGGCGGTCAGGGGTGAGGGGGTTTGGATCTTCGATTCGGATGAGAACCGCTACCTCGACGGGATGTCTGGCCTTTGGTGTGTAAACGCGGGGTACGGGAGGGAGGAGCTCGCCCGGGCTGCCTACGAGCAGCTCAGAGAGCTTCCCTACTATCCGCTCACCAAGAGCCATCCCCCCGCGATCGAACTCGGGGAGAGGCTGAGCGAGTGGCTCGATGGGGACTACGTCTTCTTCTACTCGAATTCGGGATCGGAGGCCAACGAGACGGCCTTCAAAATAGCTCGCCAGTACCACGACCAGAACGGCGAGCCGGACCGCTGGAAGATAATAAGTCGTTACCGCGCCTACCACGGTCAGACCTCCGGTGCCCTTGCGGCCACGGGGCAGGCGCAGAGGAAGTACCGCTACGAACCCCTGAGCCCGGGGTTTCTGCACGTCCCTCCGCCCGACTCCTACCGCCGTCCCGAAGGCATGTCACTCGAAGAGTACGGTCGGGAGTGTGCAGGGTACATCGAGCAGGTGATCCAATGGGAGCTGCCGGAGACAGTGGCGGCCGTCATCATGGAGCCCATCATAACGGGAGGGGGCATACTCATCCCCCCCGATGGCTACATGCCCCTGGTCAGGGAGGTCTGCGACCGCTACGGTGTGCTGCTCATAGTAGACGAGGTCATCTGCGGCTTCGGAAGGACCGGGAGCAGGTTCGGCCACCAGCACTACGGGGTCGAGCCCGACATCGTGACGATGGCCAAGGGTATAACCAGCGCCTATTTCCCGCTCTCGGCCACGGCGGTGAGCCGCCGCATCTACGAGTCCTTCTCGGCCGGGGAAGAGTATGCCCGGCTGCGACACGTGAACACATTCGGGGGGCACCCGGGCGGGTGTGCCGTAGCCCTGAAGAACCT
The DNA here is from genome assembly GCF_059772285.1 of Rubrobacter sp. M3-4. NCBI lineage: Bacteria > Bacillati > Actinomycetota > Rubrobacteria > Rubrobacterales > Rubrobacteraceae > Rubrobacter > Rubrobacter sp. M3-4. The sequence continues at coordinate 62,009 of NZ_JCBAJP010000015.1, read as the reverse complement.
GCAGATCATGGAAGAGGAGGGACTCGTGGCACGCTCTGCCGAGGTTGGAGGCGGGCTTCTCGAAAAGCTCTCCCACCTGAAAGCCCACCCGCGGGTGGGTGATGTACGCGGCAGGGGACTCCTGATCGGCATCGAGCTGGTCGAGGACAAGACGAGCAAGAAGCCGGCAGACGCTGGAAGCATCGCGTCGATCATCGCCCGCTGCAAGCAGCGAGGGCTCCTGATAGGGAACAACTCGGACACCGTGGCAGGCTTCAACAACGTGCTGACCCTGGCACCTCCTCTCACGCTGTCCGAGCGTGAGGCGGACTTCATCGCCGAAGTCCTGACCGAGTCCATCGAGCTTGAAGAAGGAGAAGGCGAGGATGTCTGAAGGTTTGCCCCCAGAAAGGGTAGACACCACCGGTGAGCTCGACCGCGCCCTCAGCCTCGGAGGCCTCCTGGCCCTGGCAGTGAGCGACATAACGCCCATGGCGTCGCTGCTCGTCATCGCCCCGGTGGTGCTCGGTCTGGCCGGTACGGCCGGGTTCTGGGCCTATCTGATCGGCTGTTTCATAGCCATAAACGTGGCCGCGTGCATGGGTGAACTAGGCTCTATATACCCGGTTGCGGGCGGCCAGTATTCCATAGTACACCGCGTGCTAGGTGGCCCCCTGGGGTTCGTGGCCCTGCTGGACTACCTGGTGCAGGCCGTCTTCCTCCCGGCAAGTATCGTGCTCGGGTTCGGAACCTACCTGCATTCCCTCAACCACCTCTTCCCGGTGGGGCTCAGCTCCGCGGTGGTCATGGCCATAGTGACGATAGTCGCGGTGCTGCGCATCCGGGTAAACGCTGTTCTCGTGGGTATCTTCCTGGCGATCGAGGTGGCGGTACTGGCCATTCTGGCGCTGGACGGGCTCACCCACCTGAACCAGCCGCTCTCGATAATCTTCCAACCCGTCGCCGCCAGAGGCGGCGAGCTTGCACCCGTGGCCACCGGAGCGATCATCGCCGCGCTCGCCACGGCCCTCTTCTCCGTCAACGGCTACGACAGCACGCTCAACTTCTCCGAGGAGACACGCGGGCCAGCGAGCCACATCGGGCGAGCCGTGGTCCTCGCCGCGCTCACCGGTATACTGCTTGAGATCGTACCGTTCACAGCCGACCTGTTCGGGGCTCAGAATCTCAAGGCCTACCTGGCCAGCAGCACCCCCCTGACCGATCTCGTCGCGCACACCTGGGGCCCTGCTCTCGCGAAGGTGATGATCGTCGGGGCGCTGTTCGCCCTCTTCAACGCCGTTCTGGCAATCACACTGCAGTTTGCCCGCATCGTATGGTCGAGCGCGCGGGATCGGGCCTGGCCACAGCCGGTGAACGAAATGCTCGGACGGGTACACCCGCGCTACCACTCCCCCTGGGTGGCGACGCTCATCATGGGCACCGTAGCAACCGTGCTCTGTTTCGCAGCCAGCCTGGTGACGGCCGTAACCTTCACAGCCGTGCTCATAGTCACGATGTACGGGCTCGTAGCCATCTCCGCTCTGGTGAGCAGGGTCCGCGATCGGCACCTGAGGAGGCCATCAAAGATGTGGTTCTGGCCGGTACCCCCGATCATCGCGCTCGCCGGCGTGGTCATCGCCCTGACCCAGCAGAAGCCAGGCGACCTCCTCGTGTTGCTGGCGCTGTTCGTGGTTGGGCTGGGTTACTACGCGGTGTATCTTCGCCGCCGCTCGCAACGGTGGGTGCCCCACGTGGATGAAGAGATCCTGGAACCCCAGGCAGCGCAGAATCTGGAGGAGGAATAGAGATGAGCACCGACAAGCCGCCCGCTCCACGAGGGCGGGTACGAGACTTCGGGGTCGGGGTGGGATACCTCAAGCCCGGGCCCCAAAACGCCATCACTGACGTGGCGGGGGTCAGAGTCGATCACAGTACGGTTTGGAGGGAAGAGCCGTGCATACGCACCGGGGTCACCGCCATATGGCCCCACGAAGGAAACCCTTTCAGGGAACGTGTATACGCAGCGACGAGCGTGTTCAACGGTTACGGAATCCTCACCTCGGACATCGTGGTGGAGGAGTGGGGGATGCTGGGATCCCCAATCATACTGTGCGACACCCGACACGTCGGGGTGTGCTACGAAGCTGCCGTCTCGTACATGAGCCGGATCGACGCTGCGGTCGGAGTCGATGATGTATTGATGCCCGTCGTGGCCGAGTGTGACGACGGCTATCTCAACGACAACCGCGTTCTCGGCCTGCGGAGTGAGGACGTCCACCAGGCGTTGGAAGAGGCAACATCCGACCCGGTTGGGGAGGGAGCCGTAGGCGCCGGGACGGGAACCCAGCAGTTCGACTTCAAGGGTGGGATAGGCACCGCCTCGAGGGTGATCGAGATAGGAGGCAGGGAGTACACCATCGGCGTACTCCTCAACACGAACTATGGCAGCAGGCACCAGCTCCAGATCGCGGGGATGCCGGTCGGGATGACCCTGCACCGGGGGATGCCCCAAGAGCACAGGGAGGGCTCGTGCATCGGGGTTGTCGCCACAGATCTTCCGCTGCACCCGAGGCAGCTGAAGCGGCTCGCCCGCAGGGTGGACGCCGGGCTCATAAGGACCGGAAGCGTGGGCAACGACGGCTCCGGGGAGATATTCATCGCCTTCACGACGGCTCACCGCGTACCGCGCAGAACCACCTCCGGGACGATCAACATCGACGTCCTCGTCGAGGGACAGTTCTGGACCCACGGCTCTCCGATGGATCTCGTCTTCGAGGCCGTGACGGAGGCGACCGAGGAAGCAGCCCTGAACGCCCTCTTCCAGGCCGATACGGTCCGGGGACGGGACGGGCACGTCCTGGAAGGTTTCCCGATAGACGAGGGGGTTCGGGCATTGACGGCGATGGGGAGGATTTGAGCTCATGGGCCGGTACGCTCCCCGCGACTCTCTCGAGAGCCCGCGCTTCTCCGGGGTGAGGACGTTCATGAGGCTGCCCAACGCCCGTGACCTGCCGAACAGCGACGCGGTGGTCGTCGGCATCCCGTTCGATACGGGGGCGTCGTTCCGTGCGGGGGCCCGCTTCGGGCCGGAGGGAATAAGGAGCGCCTCGCACCTTCTGCGCCCCTACAATCCCCTGCAAGGAATCGGGATCTTCGACCACATCTCGGTTACGGACTTTGGGGACATGCCCATCGTCCCCGGGTACATAGAGGAGAGCTACGAGGCGATCCGTAGGGAGCTTGAGGTCATACATCGTGCGGGTGTGGTCCCCATCGCACTCGGTGGCGACCACTCGATAGCCCTCCCCGAGTTGCGGGCCGCGGCAGCGATACACGGTCCGCTCGCGCTCGTGCAGTTCGACTCGCACGCGGATACCTGGGATTCCTACTTCGGGAAGAGGTACAACCACGGCACTGTGTTCAGGAGGGCTGTGGAGGAGGGGGTGCTGTCCCCCCAGCAGTCGGTTCAGGTCGGGATGAGGGGTTCCCTGTACGGGGCCTCGGACCTGGAGGAGTCGAGGAGGCTCGGGTTCGAGGTCATGAGCACCCAGACGGTCCGGAGGCTCGGGCCGGAAGAGACGGTCGCCCGCATCCGCGAGCGGGTGGGAGAATCAAAGGTCTTCGTCTCCTTCGACGTCGACTTCGTCGATCCCGCCTATGCCCCGGGCACCGGTACGCCCGAAATCGGGGGGGTCACGAGCGCGGAAGCCCTCGAGTTGCTGGGAGGACTTTCCGGCATCGACCTGATCGGGGGCGACGTCGTGGAAGTATACCCGCAGTACGATGGTCCCGCCCAGATCACGGCGCTGCTCGCGGCTACCGTCGCGTTCGAGCTGTTGAGCCTTCTGGCCAGCGTCAAAAAAGCAAACGTAGAACAAAGTGGAGGAACGGAAGATGGACTCGGCCACCGATGAGCCCAGAAACGAGAGCCTTACCGAAAGCATAAATGAAGAGCACCGTCTGAGCAAGGGTTTCGATTTCCGCAGCGCCTTTGCCCTCGCGTTCGCGGACATCTCCCCGATAGTCGCCCTGTATGCGATCTTCGCGCTCGGGTTGTTCGCGGCCGGACCGGCCTTCTTCTGGGCTTTCCCCGTCGTGCTGGCGGGACAGCTTCTGGTAGCCGCAGTCTTCGGCGAGCTCGCGTCACGCTGGCCGTACGCGGGCAGCGTCTACCAGTGGGCCCGACACGTACAGGGAACCCCGTGGGGATGGTTCGCAGCGTGGGCGTACATGTGGGGGCTGACCATAGCGCTCTCCACCCTGTCGTATGGAGCGGCCGGATTTCTGCTTGAGATCTTCGACGTAAAGAACCCGGCGAGGTGGTTGACGACGCTGGTGGCGCTCGTGATCATCGGTATCGGTACACTGGCCAACATGATCGGACGTCGCGTGCTCAAGGTCATGGTCGTCGCGAGCATCATCGCGGAGGTGCTCGGATCGGTAGGGCTGGGCACGATCCTTCTCCTCTTCTACCGGGTCAACCCGTTCGGCACCCTCTTCGACGGCTTCGGAACCCAGGGCAACGGCCTCTGGCTCACCGGGCCCGCACTCATCGCGGTGGCGTTCGTGGGGTGGTCCTTCCTCGGCTTCGAGTCCGCTGGTTCGATCGGCGAGGAGGTCGAGGAGCCCGAGCGCAACGTCCCCAAGGCGATAATACTCTCGCTTTTGTTCGTCGCGCTGGTCGTGATGTATTCGAGCGTCGCGCTGATCCTCGCCATCCCGAACCTCTCGAAGGTCATGGCGGCCAAGAGCGGAGACCCGGTCGCCTACACACTCACCGCGCACTTCGGCGGGGGGATCGGGCGTCCGCTCCTGATCCTTTTCGTCATCGGCTTCCTCTCGAGCTTTCTCGCGGTTCAGGCCGCCGTCTCTCGCTGTGTGTGGGGCTCAGCGCGCGATCGCTCGCTGCCCGGGTCGGGTCTGCTCGACAGGTTGCGAGGTCCGGAACGGCTGCCGGTCTACTCGATCCTGCTGACCGGGGTGGTGGCGGGGCTCCTGGTTCTGCTCGCGGGGTCGAACCTCTACAGCGTGCTGGTGAACTTCACGACGATAGGCTTCTACATCGCCTTCGGCGTGCCCGTCGCAGGGGCCGCGCTCTCTCACCTCAGGGGGACGTGGAGGCCCGGCGCCTTCAGCCTCGGCCGCTGGAGCGCACCCGTGACCTACGCCGCAACGGTCTGGATAATTTTCGAGACGCTCAACATCGTCTGGCCGCGCCAGACCCCGGGGACACCGTGGTATGTCACATGGAGCATGGTGATCACGACTGCAGTGCTCGGCATCATCGGGATCTTCGTCTACCTCGGGGTGCGCGGGCGGATCAGGGCCCCCATAGGAACCAGGCTGGGTATGCCCCCTGAGAAAAACGAGCCTGGAGCAGAAAGGACGGAAGGTGCTGGGCCGGTTCCGGATGCCGAGTGAGTAGATCCAGCATACGTCCATCACGGGAAGGAGGCAAGCAGGGTTGTCATCGCACGGAGAGCCCCTGAAGGTTGCGATGGTCACGGGAGCGGCCAGCGGCATCGGCGCCGCCGTCTCGGCCCTCCTTTCGGAGCACGGTTGGAGGGTGGCCGGGGTCGACTTGCGAAAACCTGCATCCGACCTTGCGTTGATCGCCGACGTGACCGATCGGGACGCGCTGCGCGAGGCGGTCGACAGTATTTCGCGCGAGCTGGGGCCTATTGATCTGCTCGTCACTGTCGCCGGCTACTACGAGATGGTTCCCGTCGCGGAGATCACCGCACAGAGATGGTGGCGGATGCTGGAGGTTCACCTGGGAGGGACAAGGAACGCGTGCGCGGCCGTGTTGCCTGAGATGCTGCGGCGTAACAGCGGGCAGATAATAACCATATCGTCGGAGCTGGCCCTCGGCGGGGGCGACGGAGACGCCCATTACGCAGCGGCAAAAGGCGCAATCATAGGCTTCACCAAGAGCCTGGCGGTCGAGGTGGCAGGCAAGGGCGTGAGGGTAAACTCCGTCGCACCGGGTCCGACCGATACACCGCTGCTCGAGGCAGACTCGCCCTGGAGGGACCCTGGATTTCTGGGCACCCTGCCGCTGCGCAGGCTCGTGCGCCCGGAAGAGGTCGCGGAGGCCGTGCTCTTCCTCGCCGAAGAGGGGAGCTACTTCTGCGGGCAGGTCATCTCCCCGAACGCGGGAGCGGTGATCTGATGGCCATGCACCCCGAAGGAAGAACCGTAGCCCTGGTGACCGGCGCCGCCCAGGGTATCGGCCGTGCCACGGCACTCAGGCTCTCCGCAGACGGCATGCTCGTGGTGGTGAACGACAGGAAACCCTCCGAAGAACTTGACCGGATCGTCGAAGAGTGCGGTGGGATCCCCGCGATCGCGGACGTATCGGATCCACACGCCGTAGAAGAGATGGTCTCCCGGATTGAGGCTGAGGCAGGGCCCGTGGGTGTGCTGGTCTCCAACGCTGCATACATGGCGATGGGACCTTTCCTGGAGCAGAGCGAGGATGAATGGTGGGCCCAGATAAGGACCAACCTCTGCGGGACATTTCACCTCATCCGGTCCGTACTGCCCGGCATGCGGCGCCTCGGGAGAGGGAAGATCGTCATCGTGAGTTCCGAGTGGGGCGTAACTGGATGGCCGAACGCCACCGCCTACGCTGCCTCGAAGGCTGGGCTTATCTCCCTGGGAAAGACGCTGGGACGGGAGCTGGCTCCCGAGGGCATCTTCGTCAACGTGGTCGCTCCAGGGGTGACGGACACGCCGCAACTCGAGTGCGACGCCCGTGACGCGGGCATACCTGTCGAGGAGATGAGGGAACGCTACGCGGCAGAGAGCCCCATCCGCAGGATAGGGAAGCCAGAGGAGATCGCAGCCACCATCTCCTTCCTCGCCAGCAGCAGATCCGACCCATTCGTCGGACAGGTTCTACAGCCCAACGGGGGTACGACGAGGTGCTGGGCGTGAGCCTGCCCTCACCCGTGATCGGCGGGTGCGCGAAGCAGCCTAGAGAGCCTCGCAACTCCCTCTGGGCGCGGGCCGAGCTCCATCAGAGCGTCTTCGATCTCTTGCACTCGGCTCCGGTCGAATACCCTCGAGGCATTGGACCGAAACTTAACCGCGAGCTCTTCGTCCGAGAGCGGGTTCTCGGGCCCCCCCCGGTTGTGCAGGACACGGACGATTCGGGTGCCACCGTCGTAGAGCCTGACCCGGAGCACGGCCGGGAACTGGCGGGGGAAGATCCTGGTGCATTCTTCGTCCGCGACACAGCGTACGAGAGAGGCGAGCCGTAGCTTTCGCGGGTCTTTGGTGGCCTCATCTGTAAAATCGTCCAGCCCGACTCCAAGTCCGCCACCGCCCAGAAAGGCGCTCGCCACAACGAAAGGGCCGCTGAACCGGGCCGCATACCCGCTCTCGGGCCTCGCCTTCGCCTCACGCGGCTCCGCTATGGTCTTCAGCACCTGGGCGGGTACCCCGAGTAAGATATCTTCGATCTTATCCGCCCTTATACCCTCCCTGCGTAACTCCAGGGCTGCATCGATCGCGGCATGGGTGAAGTGGTTCGCCGGGTAGGGCTTGAAGAAGATCTTCTCTGACTCCCACTCCTCGCCCAGGCCCCGCACGAGAGCGCAGACGTCGTAATCGTCCCCCAGATACGCCCGCAGAAACCCGAACCGCCCCTCGAAAACCGTAGGTGGCCCGGTAAGCCCCGCACGCGCGAGCTCGGCCGCCACAACGCCGCAATGCGCTGCCCAGCCGCAGTGAATTCTTTTCACCGTGCCCCCGGTGCGGTTGGCTTCTATTATCCCCGCCCCCATGCTCGCAGAGATGGAAACGGCGTGCCCGATCTTCTCTTCAGGAAGGCCCAGGAGCATGGCAGAGGCCAGCGCTGCACCCAGCGTTCCACATATGGAGGTCGCATGAAGCCCTCGCTCGAAGAACACCGAGCTGCCGAGGTCCTCGTCGTAACCCGCCATCCCCGCCCTCACCACCAGTTCGTCACCGGCTGCGATCGCAGCCATCAGCCCCGTACCGGATGCACCGGCGGCCTCTGCCGCGGCCAGTGCGGCCGGGACCACAGCGGCGCTGGGGTGCAGCACGGAAGGAAGGTGCGTATCGTCGAAGTCCAGGGAATGTGCCAGCGTGCCGTTTACGAAAGCCGCGCTCGGAACCGGGTACCTGCGCCCAGCCCTCACAATAGTAGCCTGCTCCTCACCACCCCACCCCCGGATGACAGCACCTGAAATCCGGGCCGGCTCCATACCGCTGGCCGCGAGAGCCACGCCCAGGGTATCGAGAAGTCGTCTGTGCGCATCTTTGATTACATCCTCACCGAACTCTCCGGACCGGACACACCCGGCGAAGCGCGCGATCCGCGTCAGGATCGTGTCGCTCATCGCCGCACCACCGCCAGCGGGCGCACCGGCGATCCGGTACCCCCAATGATCTTCAGTGGTGCGAGCACGAACAGGAACTCGTAAACCCGCGCCGTGGCGAGTCTGGAGAGGTCCATAACCTCAATGATGTGTATCCCGCGCTCCGTGAGAAGTAAGCGGTGAACCGGAAGAAGCCTGTGCCCCACACCGGCCTTTATCTGCTCGTAGGCGACAGTCTCTCCGCCCGTGACCCTGATCCTACGATCTGCAAGCCACCGGGCCGCCTCCTCGTCAGGACCAGGGACCCCGTTTTCAAGCCCCACGAAGGTGTCCTGATCTGAGAAGTGAACCGCCCAGCCTGAACGGACGAGAACGGCGTCCCCGCTTCTTACCTCGATACCCTCGTTCTGCGCTGCGTCTTCTAGATCCTTCCGGGTAATCCCGTAGCCTGCGGGTAGGACATCCACACCGTGGAGAGAGGCGACGTCCAGCATAACCCCTCGGCACAGCAGCGGCGGCATCTGATCTATGCCATGGCTCGCGAACCGCCCCCCTCTCTGGGCTTCCTCAGCCCGCACCCCCCCATAGAGCAACCCCTTATGGGATACGTGTGCCAGCGCATCGACATGGGTTCCTGTATGCCCACCGGTGCAGATGAGCTCACTCGCCGCCGAACTCCCGTCCTCCCGCACCGTGTCGCCGTGGCGCCGGGCCAGCGCCATTCGAAACGGAGGATGGTTCGGCGAGTGAGGCGTCTCGGAGGCGAGTGGCTGCGCCAGATCGAAGACCTCCAACCTCCCGTCCTCAAACATCTCCAGAAGCACGTCTCTCACGGCTCACCCCCTCCCGACAGCCGGGCCAGTTCCAGCTTGGAACGGGCCGCCTCGACGACCGCACGGTCGACGAAACTCCCATCTGGCAGCGCGAAGGCTCCAGACCCCAGGGCTTCGGCTCTCTCTGTCCTTTCGATCACCTCTTTAGCTTTCCTGATCTCCTCCGCATCTGGTGTGAAGACGTCGTTGATCACCTTTACCTGCCGGGGATGTATAGCGGAGCGCCCCACGAAACCGAGGGCTCTGAGAACCAGGGTAGAGCTGCGCAGTCCTTCTTCGTCCCGCACGTTCGTGTAGACGCTCCCCACCGGACCGGGAAGCCTGGCGGCACGTGAGGCGCAGACCACGCGAGAGCGGGCGTAGAGCAGGCCCCTCTCATCACTGATACCGAGATCGGCGGCGAGATCGGCCTCACCCAGCCCCATCCCCGCGACCAGGGGATGGGCACAGGCTATCTCGAATGCCCTCTCCAGCCCGAGCGCGGACTCTATGAGGCATTGGATCTTCGTGTTATGTGCTCCTCTACATTCGAACTCACACCCCACCTCGCGCACCATCTCCGGCGACTCCACCTTCGGCAGCCTCACACCGGCCGGTGAGAGAGGGGCGATAGCCTCGAGATCCTGCTCGAGCAATGTCGAGCCGGGAGCATTGAGCCGGACGAAGATGGGCCTGGACCGATTATCTCCCATGAGAACATCCGCAGCCACCTGGCGAGCATGATCCTTCTCCGAGGGGGCCACCGCATCCTCCAGGTCGAGCACCACACAGTCAGCCCCGCTCTCCAGGGCCTTCTCCACCTTGTGCTCATCGGAGGCGGGCACATAGAGATAGCTGCGGTAGAGTCGTCCCTGGCTCACACAACCCCCTTTGCGGACAACTCTTTCAGATCCCTCTCATCAAGACCCAGCGCCGCGTAGACCTCCCGGTTGTGCTCGCCGAGCTTCGGACCCGGCCAGCGAATCTCACCCGGTGTTTCGGAGAGCCTGAAGAGCACGTTCTGCATCTTCACGGGACCGAGCTCCGGATCATCGACGGTGGTGATGGACTCAAGCGCCTGGTACTGCGGATCTCGCATGATGTCGGATATGTCGTAGATGGGCGCCACGGCCGCGCCTGCTTTCTCGAACTCCTTTATAACCTCATCTTGGGTGCGCTCGGCGATCCAGCGCGACACCACCTCATCGAGTTCGTCGGCATGCTCGGCCCGACCCCGGCCGGTGGCGAACCAGCTCTCCTGGATAAACTCCGGATGTCCGACGAGCTTCATGACACGCTCCGCCACGTTCTGGGCGCTTGTCGAGGTCGCCACCCACCTTCCGTCTCTGGTCCTGTACGTGTTGCGCGGAGCGTTGTTGACCGAACGGTTCCCGCTGCGCTGCTGCACGATGCCGAGCTGGTCGTAGACGGTTGGCTGCGGACCGAGTATCGTGAGTATCGGCTCTATGATAGCCAGATCGACCACCTGCCCACGTCCGGTTGTCTCCCTCGCCTGCAGCGCTATCAGGATCGCACAGGCGGTGGCGAGAGCCGCGATGCCATCCGCCAGCCCGAACGGAGGTAACGTCGGTGGTCCGTCGGGCTGTCCGGTAATATGCGCGAATCCGCTCATGGACTCGGCCAGTGTCCCGAATCCGGGCCTGTTCTTGTAAGGCCCCTTCTGTCCGAATCCTGTCACCCTGGCGAGGATCAACCCCGGGTTCTCTCTGCTGAGCACCTCGTAGGTGAGCCCCCAGCGCTCGAATGTACCAGGGCGGAAGCTCTCGATCACGACGTCGGCCTCGCGGGCGAGCTCCCTGAAGATACGCTGTCCCTCGGGCGTGCTGAGATTGAGCGTCACACAGCGCTTGTTCCTGCCAAGCATCTTCCACCACAGCCCGACCCCATCCTTGGCATAGCCATGAGAACGCGCCGGATCACCTTTTGGGTGCTCCACCTTCACCACGTCGGCCCCGAAGTCTCCCAGCACCGTCGCGGCCAGCGGCCCTGCGAAAAGAGTGGCACAGTCTATTACTTTTAGGTCCCTAAGCGCCATCTTCCGGCTCACCCGGAGACACCTCCTTCCCATCCGAGTTTTTTCGAAACCTCAAGACCAGCCTCACGGACCAGCGGGCGCAGGCGATCCACCGTCTCTTCGTTGAAACGATCGACCGGTCCGCACACGCTCAGCGAGCCTATGGCGTAGCCATCGATCCCGAACACCGGAGTAGCCACCGACCCCGCCCCGACCTGACGCTCCCCGAAGGAGATGGCCGTACCCTCACGTCGCACTCGCTCAAGCTCCCCCTCAAGCCTGCGACGGTCCGTTATGGTCCCCGGGGTCAGGCGTTCCAGAGTCCCATGCAATACCGTCTCGCGCAGTTCGGGCATACAGAACGCCAGAATGGCCCGGCTCGAAGCCCCGGCGTGCAGCGGGAAGGGCTGCCCGATCTGCACGCTCATCTTGATCTCGTTCAGGCTCAATACCTGGTCCAGATAGACCCGGTGCGTGCCAACTAACGCCGAAACGGTCGCCGTCTCTCCCGTCTCACGCTGCAGCCTGCTCAAAACGGGCATCGCAGCTCTTCGCAGGTCGAAGTCTCTCAAGGCACACGCACCTAAAGTGGCCGCCGCAGGCCCCAGCCTATAGCTCCTCGTGTGCTCCTCGAAGACCACCAATTGCCTCGATGCCAGCGAACGCAGTATCCGATACACCACTGCCTTGCTCAGCCCAAGCCTGCGCGCTATCTCACTGACCCCTAGCCTCCTCTGCTCTCCGGCAAACGCGAGCAGAACGTCAGCAACCCTGGATGCAGACTCGGTACCACCTCTGCTCCTCGGTTCAGTCGATCCCCTTTTCGTTTCTGTCATAGAAACAATTTCCTTTGTTCCACCTAGCCACCAATATACTATATTCTCAATATTCCACCTATTGACCGGGTAAACCAACGGTGGTACTCTATGGTACACCAAGCTGTTGTGTTTCTTCAAGGGGAACAAAATGACTTACCGGACGAGGGAAAGGCGGGAGTCGGGTTCTACGGTCGGGAACCAGAGTTTTTGGGATCACGTCTGGGGGGTGAGCGGGTGATGCGCAGCAATTACAGGTGGACCATAGTGATACTGGTAGTTTTGCTGGTGGTCATCAACTACGTTGACCGCAGTGCTATCTCCTATGCCATAGGTCCGATCAGCAAGGACTTTGGCATCAACGAGGCACAGTGGGGGATCATCAGCGGAGCGTTTTCCATTGGGTATCTGGTGATCGCTTTCTTCAGCGGTCCGCTCGTCGACCATTTCGGGCCCAAGCGAGTTCTGGGTGCGGCCATAGTTTTGTGGTCCGTGGTCTCTGGGCTCACGGTCGTGGCCGGCGCCTTCGCGGCACTGTTCGTTGTCCGGGTGTTGCTTGGTGTTGGAGAGGGGCCTGGGTTCCCCGCCGCCACCCGGGCTGCCAGTCGCTGGTTGCCGCAGAAGGAGCGAGGGAGAGCGCTCTCACTCATAGTTGGGGTTGGGGTCTCCGGGAGCCTTCTGATCGGAGGGCCGATCGTGACCCAGCTCATAGCCCATCTGGGGTGGAAGGGCATGTTCGTAACCCTTGCCGCCGCGGGGATCGTATGGGTGGTCCTCTGGCTGGTTGCCTTTAAAGACAGCCCGAACGATCACCCGCGGGTAAACGAGGCTGAGCGGAGCTACATAGCCGCCGGGCAGACCGAGGAAGAACGAACTGTCCGCAAGGAGCACATCGAACCGGGCAAGATCTTCAGCAACCTCAACCTCTGGGCCGTGGCGTTTGGATACTTCGCCTGGGGCTATATGTTCTGGGGCTTTTTGTACTGGCTTCCCGGTTATCTGGGCAAGGTCTACAAACTCGACATCACCTCGGTTGGGCTGTTCTCCGTCCTGCCGTGGGCAGCTGGTGTCATAGGAACCCTGCTCGGCGGGTTTATCATGGATGCAGTATACGCGCGCACGAGCAGGAAACGTCCACGGTACGTAATCATGGGGATAGCGCTGCTCCTGGCGGGAGGGTCGATGATCCCCATCTTTGCCGCCCCGTCGCTCACCACCTCCCTGCTGTTTATCTCCCTCGGCATAGGATTCGGGTTCATAACCGGAGGTTTCTGGTGGGTAGCCTCCATCGACGCGGCCCCCGATCAGCCAGGCTTCGCCGCCGGGTTCGCCGATGCTTCGTTCGCCCTCTCAGGGCTCGTCGCGCCGGTGGTGATGGGCTTCATCGTGCAATCCACCGGCAGCTTCAACAGCGGGTTTGTCGTGATGGCCGTGCTCGCCGTTCTGGGGGCAGCAGCCCTGATGCTGCTCAGCAAAGAGAGCCAGCTCCAAGCCGGAGTTGACCGGGAAGCGGTCCACAGCAGATAGCAGGAGGTGACGATGGATCGAATGGACAGTGTTATCCTGGGAGGGAATGCGGTACTTCCCGGCAGAGGTCTTGTCCGTGCGGACATAGGCATAAAAGATGGCAGGATCTGCGCCCTCGCCGAGCAGCTGTCTTCCGGGATGGCCGAGGAGGTTATAGATGCCCGGGGGATGCTTGTCCTGCCTGGTGCGGTGGACGCCCACTTCCACATCGGGATCTACCGCGGGATAGAGGAGGATGCCAGGAGCGAGAGCGCCTCCTCGCTCGTCGGCGGGGTGACCAGCGTCATAAGCTACTTCAGGACCGGGCACAACTATCTCGAGAAAAGCGGTCCCTATTCGAGGATATTTCCCGAGGTACTCAGAGCGACGCAAGGCAACTCCTACGTCGACTACGGCTACCATCTGGCGCCGATGACGAAAGAGCACGTACGCGAGATAGACGAGCTGATCGAAAAGAGCGGGGTGTGCTCCTTCAAGTATTACATGTTCTATAAGGGGCTTGACCTCTCCGGTGCCTCGCGAGACGCTGCCGGGTACACCATGAGCGACGAGTACGACCTCGGCCATCTCTTCGAGATCATGGAAGAGGTCTCCGAGGCTAACCGCTCCCGCAGCGACGGGGCTCGTATCTCGCTCTCCATCCACTGCGAGCAGCCAGAGCTCATACGTCTCTTCACCGAGAGGGTGAGGCAGGAAGGATTGCTCGAGGGTCTCGAAGCCTACAGCGCCTCCCGCCCGACCCTGACCGAGCATCTCGCGGTGGCGGAGGTCAGCGTGCTCGCCGGTCACACGGGGTGCCCGATCAACCTGCTACACCTCTCCAGCGAGGAGGCCCTGGATGCCGCGCTTGACCTCAAAAAGCAGAACCCTCTCCTCGACGCCCGGCTGGAGACCACCCTGCATCACCTCGCGCTCACCTACGAGACGTACAACGACCAGCGCGGGAAGGTCAACCCCCCTATAAGAGCCCAGTCCGACGTCGACGCGCTCTGGAAAGGGGTGATGCGCGGGGATATCGACTGGGTGTGTTCGGACCACGCCTGCTGCTCGGAGGAGCACAAGGAAGGTGAGCTTTGGAGCGCGTTGCCAGGCTTTGGCGGCACGGCCCTCATGTACCCTTTTATGCTCACCGAAGGTCTCCGACGTGGCCTCACCTACGAGCGCATCGTAGACCTGGTGGCCACAAACCCGGCCCGAGCTTACGGGCTCGCCCCGCGCAAAGGTCTCATCGCGGTGGGCGCGGACGCAGATCTTGCAATCGTCGACTCGGAGACCATCAGGGAGGTCACCCCCGAGCTTCTGCTCTCAGCTCAGGAGTACACACCGTTCGAGGGCATGGAGCTCTCCCACTGGCCTCGCCGAACTCTGCTGCGGGGAAGGACCGCCTTCCTCGACGGGGAGATAGTCGCAGATCCCGAGGGCAGCTACATGCACCGCCCGCTCACGGTCGAAGGTGCGCACTTTATTGCTCCCTGAGAGAACGGCAGAACAGAGGGGCATGTGATGCCCGGAAAGTTCGGCCGCGGGCAGGAATACCCGGTGATCGTCGTCGGGGCCGGAGGATGCGGCCTGGTCGCAGCCCTTGCTGCCGCAAAGAGCGGAGCCCGGCGAGTTCTGGTGCTGGAGAAAGGCGAGAAACCGGGTGGCAACACCGCGCTCTCGACGGGTCTAATCCCGGCAGCCGGAACTCGCTTCCAGCGTGAAGCAGGTATAACGGACGATACACCCGAGCTCATGGCGCGCGACATAATGACCAAGAACGGCGGTCAGGCGGACCCCGCGATCGTCACGCACCTCTGCCAGGTCTCCGCACGACTCGTTGAGTGGCTCGTCGATGAGGTCGGGTGTGATCTCATCTGCCACACTGACTTCCTGTATCCTGGCATGAGTCGCCTCAGGATGCACGGTCCCCCGCATGGATACGGGGCTGAGCTGATCGAACAGCTTCAGGCCGCCATCGACTCCGACCCTCGTATAGAGCTCAGAACCGTCACTCCGGTCGAGGCCCTCGTGCAAGACGAGAGCGGCTGTATCAATGGTGTGCGAACGGCCGAGCAGGTAGTCCCGGCACAGGCGGTCGTTCTCGCCTCGGACGGCTTTGGGGCCAACCCTCGGATGGTACGGGAGCACCTGGGAGAGCAGATCGCCTCTGCTCCCTACTCGGGATGCCAGAACAACACCGGCGATGGCATACGCTGGGGCATAGAAGTCGGGGCCGCCACCTCCTGTATGGACGCATACCAGGGGCATGGCTCCGTCGCAGCCCCCGACGGACCACTCGTAACCTGGGGCCTTATCGTCAACGGTGCAGTGCTGGTGAATCGAGAGGGTAGTCGATTCGGCGACGAGAGCAAGGGGTATTCCGAGTTTGCTCAAGAGGTTCTCTCACAACCCCGTGGAGAGGCCTGGGAGATACTGGATAACCAGGTCTATGAAGCATCGCTGGGCACGAGGTTCGACGAAGTGATCCATGCAGGCAGGATCATCAGCGCCTCCTCGCTCGATGCACTGGCCTCCGCAACCGGCCTGCCCCGAATGCAGCTCACCCAAACTATCGAAGAAGTCCGGCTGGTAAGACGTGGCGTGAAACCCGACCGATGGGGAAGGAGCCACTTTGCAAGCGCTCTGAACACTCCTCCTTTTCACGCGATCCGGGTCGTCGGAGCCCTCTTTCACACTCAGGGTGGATTGGTTGTCGACAACCACGCCCGTGTGCTGGATAAAGCAAGAAGGCCCATAAGAAGACTATACGCCGGAGGAGGAACAGCGGTCGGAATAAGCGGAAGGGGCGCCAAAGGTTACCTAGCAGGCAACGGCTTGCTCGCAGCGTTGGGACTAGGCTTGACGGCAGGATGCAACGCCGCCGAGCACGCAACCTGAAACTCCCCCAGCACAGATTATATTCCTAGATGATTATATTTTTTAATAATTAATATCGTTTGCCAGATCTGTAGACACGACTTCAAAGACACAACCTCTAAAAATCTCAAAAGAAGTCCGTAGCTCCCACTTGACATCACACCCATATGTGTGTAGATTTCAGAAAAGCTTTACAGAAAAGCTTTTCTGAAATAAGTGAGGACAAATGACACGACGAGTAAACATCAAGGATGTGGCTCAGAGAGCAGGGGTTTCTATCTCCACGGTTTCGCGGGTCCTCAATGAGACGGACTACCCGGTCAAACCGGAGACGAGGGCGAAGGTTCTAGAGGCTACGAAAGAGTTGGGCTTCAAGCCCAACGACTTGGCCAGGGGGTTGCTTTCCAGCAGAACCAGAATCATAGGATTGATAATCCCGGACATCTCCAACCCATATTATCCTGAGCTGTCGCTCGGTGTGGAATCAACCGCCTCTGAACATGGGTATTCGGTTGTCTTTTGCAATACAGGCAGAGATGCAGAAAGACTGGAGCAGTACGTAGACGTGCTGTTACAGAAGAGGGCTGACGGCATCATACTAGCGGGTGGAGGCACCCAGACCAAGCAGGTTTCGCAGGTGCTCTCTGATTTCGATCTCGCGGTTGCGCTAATTGGCAGACACAATTTGCCGTTCCCTTCGGTGCAGATAGACAACCGGACCGCGGCCAGGGAGGCAACCTCTCATCTTCTTGAGCTTGGACACCGCAGGGTGGCATTCATCAGCGGCCCGCTCAACCTCACGAGCGTGCAGGACCGCCTAGCTGGCTATCAGGAGGCGATGGTGGAGCACGGCATTGAGCATGACAGTCGGCTCATCCGAGAAGGAGATTTCGGGGTGCAAAGTGGCTACTCGGCCGCAATGGCATTACTAAAAGGGCAGCCACGTCCGACTGCCATCTTCGCGGCCAACGACCGGATGGCTACGAGCGTGATCTCCGCTGCCATCGACCTGGGGCTCAGGGTGCCTGAAGATCTTTCGGTAGTTGGTTTCGACAATACCGTGCTCGCTTCTCAAGTAAGGCCGTCGCTGACGACCGTCTCGGTCCCAGCGTACGAGATGGGGTCTGCAGCCATGAAACTGTTGATCGACACGCTTTCTGGCAAGAAGTGTCCTCAAGTGGTCTGGCTCTCCACCGAACTGGTTATTCGGCAATCAACGGGGCCACCATCCGAAGGGGATCAGTCCGAGGTGCACACGATTGAAAAGAAAGGAGAGAGATAAGCGTGAATGATCACAGGATGAATGGGGCTGGACAGACGCGCAAGCACAACCTGCTGACCATGTCATTCGCAGAAGTCGAGGAACGCCTCCAGGAGGAGGGTCAGGATATCGTGCTCGTGCCGCTGGGTAGCACTGAGAAACATGGGGCTCATATACCGCTTGGCACCGACAGCTATGTAACCATGGAGGTGGTCGAGCGGACCGCGGAGATTGTGGACGTGATGTACACACCGCTTGAGCCCTTCGGATACTCCCCGCACCACATGGGCCGTCATCTAGAAGGGGCGGGCACCATTACACTCGCCGCGGAGACTTATCGTCGAATAATGAACGATGTGGCGCGCAGCCTCATATACCACGGCTTCAAGAAGATCATCTTCGTCAGCCACCACGGCTCAAACACCAAGCCTATAGATGAGGTCATGCGCGCACTACGCTATCGGACCGGGGCCTTCATTGCCTTCTACAAGACTCCTACGGAACGGGAAGCTAGCGTCGTTCAGGATCTCTTCGATAACCCGCCGGAAGAGACACCGGGATGGCATTCCAGCGAGTTGGAGACTTCTTGCCTTATGGCGTGTGGCGATGGGCTGGTGGATATGAGCAGGGCAGTAGAAGATAGGGCACATGCCCCAGCTTACATGGGAGAGGCATTCTCCAAGATCGACGGGACGGCTACGGTTAAGTTCCAAGGTTCAGAGAATATTTGGGTGCCTATGGAACACCATGAGTATTGTGACACAGCGGTGATAGGCAATCCCTTCCGAGCGACCAAGGAGAAAGGACTGGCCATGTTCGAGCGAATGGCCCGTCACCTTGCAGATTTCGTAAACGAGGCACGCAACTTCGAGGTGGAGATAAAGCAGAGCGATTACCCAGAACGCGCTTACTACGAGGCATAAGGAGACCCATGGGAATTGGGGTGTCTGCGAAAAGCAAGGTAGATCCAGCCAGCGAGTCGGTGCGACTGGCTCGCGAGGAGTTGGTAAGAATATCTCACCGGGCTTACCAACGCGGCCTCGTGGTGGGAGTAAGCGGGAACAACAGCATCCGGGTGGGTGGGGCTGAGGCCTTCCTGATAAAGGCTACCGGGTGCAGCCAGGGTGACATGGATAGCCAGGATACGGTCTTGGTCGACCTTGAGGGCAGGATGCTTGAGGAAGGCAAGCGCCCCTCCAAGGAGATACGCTGGCATCTAGCGATCTACAGGCAGAATCCCAGGGTAGGAGGGATAGTACATGTTCACCCTCCGTACGCGACCGCATGGGCGGTGGCTAATCGCATCCCGCCTCTGGTACACACGGCGGCACGGGGCATACTCAAGAAGATCGCGCTTATAGACCTTGCTCCTTCTGGTTCCGAAGAGCTTGCGGAGATGGTCACAAAAACGTTCTCAGATGAGAATCTCTGTGTAGCGCTGATGCGTGAGCACGGCATCATCGCCGTGGGTTCAAATCTTAGAGAAGCTTACTACAGGGCCGAGTATCTGGAGGACACTGCCAAGGTTGCTCTTCTCACAGCACAGGTGCAGGTGCTCGGTCCAGACGGAGGCATCTCTTTTACAGGCGCGCAAAGAGATTCCGTAACAGGGTCGTAGCTACCATGGGATCACGTAGCATCGCTGTACTAGCCACACTCGATACTAAAATGGAGGAGGCTACATATCTTAAGCGGGCCATCGAGAAGCTCGGAATGCCGGCGATGGTCTTCGACGTGGGACTCGGTGGTGGGCCCCACGGTTTAGCCTCGGTGAGCGCCGAAGAAGTGGCCAACAGTGGAGGGTCGAGTGTTACCGAACTACGATCATCCCATCCCCGAGACTCAGCAATGCGCATTATGGGTGAGGGCGCAGGTCGCTTGCTAAAAGCACGACATGAGCAAGGAGCGCTGGCTGGGACGATAGGGGTCGGGGGTAATCAGGGAACTGCTATAGCTTCTATCGCTATGCGCATGCTCCCGATCGGGGTTCCCAAACTCATCATCTCCACCGTCGCCTCAGGCAACGTGCGTGCGTACGTAGGTGAATGCGATATTGCGATGATGTTTTCTGTCGGTGACCTGCTGGGAGGGCCGAACCCGGTAACGGCCAACATACTCGCGAAGGGGGCCGCGGCGATCGTGGGAATGGCCAGGGCTGAAGCTCCCAGCGACCAGGCTCAGACAAGCAACTTGATCGCGATCACCGCATTCGGTAACACACACCGGGCTGTTTTGCTTGCCATGCAGCGTCTAGCAGAAGCTGGGTGGCGGGTCGTACCGTTTCATGCCTCAGGAGCCTGTGGTTCGGCAATGGAGCGGCTGGTGGAAGAGGGGGCATTCGAGGGAGTGCTGGACCTCACCATCCATGAGCTGCTGGGTGAGCTATATCCAGAGGATATCTACGCGCCAGTACGTCAAGGGCGGCTCACTGCAGCAGGACGATTGGGTATACCCCAGGTCGTAGTCCCCGGAGGCCTGGAATACTTCTGCTTTGGTGCACCCCAAACTGTTCCGAGGGAGTTGCGTGCTCGCCCCACTCACTATCACAACCCTTACAACACTAATGTGCGCACTAGTTACGAGGAGTTGTATCGGGTTGGTACGGTTCTGGCCGACAGACTCAACTCCGCTAGAGGACCTGTTGCTGTTCTGATCCCGGTCCTTGGTTGGTCTGAAGTAGGAAGCCCCGGGGGAGTGCTGCATGATCCGAGGGCCAATGCCGGTTTTGTCGAGGCACTGCGCAAACATCTTGACCCGAAGATTACACTGCAGGAAGTCAAAGCAAGCATCAACGAGCCGGCTTTTGCCAAACGGGCTGCTGATGTTCTACTCGCTTTCCTTGATGGTAAGTCCGCGAAGCTGCTTGCAACTTCCGCAGTGCCTGCTCGGGGCACGACTGGAAAGTCGAAGAAGTGAAGTACGTCGAAAGAAGGTTTTGTGTTTGAGATCTGGACATAACCAGCGATAGAAACCCAGGGGAAAGGAGGAGCTACATGACAACTTCGAAGACCAGAGTGCGGCAAGGCAACACAAATGAAGAGCGTGCCATCCCTAGTACAATGCGGGCCGCGGTTTTATTCGGTCCGCAAGATATACGAGTTGTCGAAAAGCCAGTGCCCAACCCTGGATATGGTGAGGTTCTGGTGCGAGTAGCCATGTGCGGAACATGCGGAACGGATCTCAAAATATATGATGGGCATTTCCCCCAAACCCCGCCGTTCGGTGAGTTCACGCCTGGACATGAATGGACCGGTACGGTAGTTGCCCTCGGGGAGAGCGTCGATGAACTAGCGGTCGGAGACAGAGTATGCATTGAGGCCCATCACGGATGTGGTAGGTGCGACAACTGTCTCGTGGGCAGGTACACCGCCTGCCTCAACTATGGAGACAGGTCAAAGGGACACCGCGCGACAGGCATGACTACCGATGGCGGCTTTGCGGAATACGTGGTGCACAATGTTAGCTCTCTCTATAAGCTGCCAGAGTGTGTCTCTTACGAGGATGCCGTTCTGATAACTACGGCGGGCACTGGTCTATATGGCCTTGATGCTGTCGGTGGTTACGTAGCTGGGCAGGATGTAGCTATCTTTGGCCCCGGGCCTGTCGGTCTCATGACTGTGGAAGCCTGCGAGCAGCTTGGTGCCAATCAGGTGATCCTGGTTGGTACCCGAGATAGGCGCCTGGAGATGGGACGCAGGCTTGGTGCAGATCATACGATAAACGCCCGCGAGAGAGACCCCGTTGAAGCGATCATGGAACTGACACAGGGCGCGGGCGTCGATCTGGCTATCGAATGCTCGGGAGCTTCTATTGCTCCTCAGCAGTGTCTAGAGGTTACTAAGCGGGGCGGCAAAGTGCTTTTTGTCGCCTTTTACAAAGGGATCATCTCCCTGGACCTGAGCACAGCCGTCAGGGGAGACATCACCATGTACACAACCCGAGGAGAGGGGGGAAATAATGTCAAGCGGGCAGTCTCGCTTGCAGCCCAGGGGCGTCTGCATGGGGCAGATCTCGTCACCCACGAATTTCCTCTCGAAGGAATAGTGGAGGCTTTCCACGTCATGAAGGAGAGGATTGGGGATCCCATAAAAGTAGTTGTGGTCCCGTAAAAGAACGTCGGATTGGTGAAGATGATGGGTCCATAACCGATTACGTCATCATGAAATCTGTCTAGGAGTCTCTGGGGTAGATGGAGGAATGAAGGGAAAGATGAGACAGGGTCGAACATCTCAAACAGAGTTCGAGCAAGAACCGACTAAAGAGAAGCGAAACAATCAGGATACGCGGAAGCACAGCCTACGCACCAATGCCCTCCTACTCGGCATTTACTTTGCCATGCTGGTTGTCTGGGAGATGGCCAATCGATTATTCCACGTGCCAGCCTATCTGCTGCCGCCCCCCTCAGCGATAGCTAGAAGCATAGTTGAGAACCCCGGACAATTACTGGGCAATTTCATCACTACCCTGCAAGAGGTCTTGGTTGGATTTTGCATCGGGGTCGTCGTCAGTCTCGCGCTTGGTGCGCTTATCGTTTCTATTAGTTTCTTCGAGCGACTAATCTATCCGGCGCTCGTGGCTTTCCAAGCGATTCCTAAGGTCGCGCTTGCCCCGATACTCGTCGTCTGGTTTGGGTTTGGTCCGACATCGAAGATCATGCTCGGGTTCGTAAGTGCCATGTTCCCGATAGTCGTGAACACCGTGATAGGGCTGAAACAAACACATCCCGAGATGATTTACCTGATGCGGTCGCTGGGTGCATCGTCTTTACAGATTTTTCTGAAGATTCGGTTGCTTACCGCGGCTCCATATATTTTTGGTGGTTTCAAGGTTGGGATAACCCTAGCGGTTGTTGGAGCGGTAGTAGGAGAATTTATAGCTGCCAACAGCGGGCTCGGTTACATGCTGTTGGTTGCTAACAACTCTTTCAAGATAACAGAAATGTTCAGCGTGGTGGTCATCCTCTCGTTGATGAGCATCGGTCTCTACTATCTGATCGAGCTGATCGAGGTCATCCTGCTTCCGAAACCACTGCGCCGTAAGGGGAACACGCTGGAGACAGGGGCCAAGACATGAGCTGGGCGTCAAGAGCGTTTTCACGAAGATCGGTAGACCAGGCAATGCAAACACAGCAAGACTACGGTATGTTGGCTGCTTCTGTGCGCCTGGACGAGGTCTCCCGGCTATATAAGAGGGGCGGGAACAGCGATCTTCTTGCTGTAGATCGGGTAAGCCTCGAGGTTTTCCCGGCTGAGTTTTGCAGTGTCCTTGGCCCCAGCGGGTGTGGCAAGAGCACCCTGCTGATGATGATCGCGGGATTGTATCCGACAAGCTCTGGACGTGTGTTCATCAACGACACACTTGTGAACGGACCGTATACAGAGCTGGGAATTGTCTTTCAGCGGGATGTGCTACTCGACTGGCGCACAGTGCTTGATAACGTGCTATTGCCCATTGAGGTCAAAGGGCTCTCGAAAGCCCGCTATCGCGAGCGAGCGCTGGAGTTACTGAACATGGTCGGCTTAGGTGAGTTTGCTGGAGCGTATCCGGAGCAACTCTCAGGCGGGATGAGACAACGGGTGGCCATCTGCAGGGCTCTGGTTCACGATCCACCTCTGTTGCTTATGGATGAGCCCTTCGGTGCTCTGGATGCACTCACACGGGAGAAGCTGAACCTGGATCTCATGCGCCTGACGACCGAATCCAACAAAACGATGATATTCGTCACCCACAGCATTGATGAAGCGGTGCTTATGTCCGACAGAATCGTGATCATGAGCCCACGTCCGGGGAAGGTGACGCAGGTTTTGGAAGTTGACCTTCCAAAACCTAGAACGCTGGAAACGCGCGCCGATCCACACTTTCACGCCCTGGTACACAAAATACGGGAAGCTTTCCATTCCATGGGAATTATCTAAAGGAGGTAAACAACAGATGGGCATCGAGCAGAAGTCTTTGGTCATGGACCGGAGAACGTTCCTGCGTGCAGGAGCAACTCTGATAGGTACTGGAGCAAGTCTCTCTCTGCTGCAGGCATGTGGCCAGGGAGCCTCATCCTCCAGACAGCAGACTTCTGGGGGCCGTCGCATGAAGAACGTTTCACTCAGGTTCAATTGGACAGTGAAGGGAGAATTCACCCCTCTGTTCGTTGCGCGGGAGAAAGGATTCTACAGGGAGCAAAAGATTAACGTCGCCCTGCGTGAAGGCAAAAGCGGAACCCAGGCAGCCCAGGTTGTGGCCACTGGGAACGACCAGTTCGGGTATATTCCCTCCATCCAGGTTATTCAGGGAATAAACCAAGGAATGCCACTCATCACTCTGGCGACCTGTGGAAAAGCAACTGGTATGTGCTGGGCCTCTTGGCCCAACATTCCGCTTACCGGTCCCAAGTCCCTGGAGGGGCATAAGGTTTCGATTTCTTCTTCCTCCACCTTCTTCCAGGTCTGGAATGCATTTGCCCGCAAGTTTCACGTAGACAAGAGTAAAGTCGATGTGGTATCTCCAGATCCCTCAGCTCGTGACGGTCTGTTTCTCCACCATCAAATCGACATCATGGCCGACATTTTTTGGGCCAACGATTACGTGATCTTGCAGCAGCAGGCTGCCCCTACCAAGCTTAATGTCCTCAGGATGTCCAGCCTGAACTTCGACCCTGTTGGCTATCTGCTCGTCGTGAATAAACGATTCCTGGAAAAAGAAAGAAATTTGGTCAAGGGCTTCGTAGAGGCCACCCTCAAGGGCTTCCAATACACAATTGATCATCCAGATGACGCTACGCAGATCATGACCAGATTGTACGGGAAGAGACTGGGGAAAAAGGTAATAGCAGGCCAGATTAGAAACATGCTTGATCTCCTTAACGACAAACCGGTGCTCGGAAAGAGCGAGACTCAACCCTGGAACCACTCACTCACCCTTTTGAAAGAGTCGGGGGTGATAGACAAAAAGCTGCCGCTGGGACACTACTTTACGAACGAGTTCATTGGTGGTTGAACAGCCGGATACACTGGGTGGAGCAACTAATTCCCCTGATAACATAAGACGCCACCTCACAATCCCGGGCCTTCCTAAACCAACAGGCCCGTTTGCGTGGTCAGTGGAATGGGGCAGCTTGGTCTTCGTCTCCGGTATTCGCGGCATTGATGCCTCAACTGGTCGACCAGCGGACTCGGATCAAGAGCGCATGAGGCTTATCTTCACCTATCTGAAGCAGATTCTGGAAGAGAGTGGTTCGGCGCTGGACCTGGTGCTCTCCACCCGCGTCTACGTGACGGACATGACCAGACACCGTCCATTAGTTAACGAGATGTTCGAGAGAGCCTTTGGCGATAAGCTGCCAACACGTACGATAATCGAGGTTAGCGGCTTGAACCAAGCAGACAGCATAGAGATCGAAGCCGTAGCCGTACGTACAGCGGCTCGGTCGATTACGCCGGATTACCAGGTCCCCTAACTGGTAAAACTGTCTCTTAGTTCGTCGGCGTCTTTTCAAAATTTTGCGCTTGCCTAGAGTTTTCGTCCGGCTATTGCTGCCATCTAATAAATTATATATAATTTAAAATATAAATATAAAAAGAGGAGCGAAGCTATTGGAAGAGCTTGTGGAAAAATTTTCTCGGGGACACAAGACTGCGCAGGAGGTCGTTGCCGATGGATTGCGCGAGGCCATTCTGAGGGGGGTTCTAAAAAGTGGTCAATCATTGAGGCAGGCCAAGATAGCGGAACAGTTCGGGGTCAGCAGCATCCCGGTTCGGGAGGCCTTGAGGCAGCTGGAGGGTGAGGGGCTGGTGGTCTTCTATCCGCGGCGGGGGGCGGTCGTTTCCGAGCTATCGAGGGATGAGGTTCTTGAGATCTGCGAGATGCGCGAGGTTCTGGAGCTTCTGGCGCTCCGCAAGGCTTTCTCCGAGATCACGGATGAGGATCTTCAGCGTGCGGAGAAAGTGTTGGATGAGGCAGATGTACAACCCGATGAGGAACTGCTTGGGAGGTGGGGGCAGGTGAACTGGGATTTTCACTCCACACTCTACCGCCCGGCGAACAGGCCTCAGCTCCTCGGGATCATAAAGAACCTGCACAACAAATTCGACCGGTATCTGCGTATTCATTTCTCCGCGCTGGACTATCGGGTGAAGGGTCAGCAGGAACATCGAGAGATCCTGGCGCACTGCAAGCAGAGAGACGAGGAGGGTGCAATCGAAGCACTGCGCCAGCACATCGTAACGGTCAGGGACATGTTGCTCGACTATCTCGACGAGGAGAATGAAGAAGATGCTACTTGAGAAGATGGTGACCGCGGTGGACTCCCACACCGAAGGTATGCCCACCCGGGTCATCACGGGCGGCTTTGCCCCCGTGCCCGGCGAAACCATGTTCGAGAAGCAGCGGTACATGAAGGACAAGCTGGACCACCTGCGCAGGATGCTCGTCTTCGAGCCGCGCGGACACACCGTCATGGTCGCAGCCATACTTCTTCCTCCGACCGATCCGGGGGCGGACCTGGGCGTCCTGTTCGTAGACGAGATGGGATACCTGCCGATGTGCGGCCACGGCACCATCGGCGTGTGCACCGTGGCCGTCGAAACCGGCTTGATCCGGGCCGAAGAACCGGTCACGCACGTAACCCTGGATACGCCGGCGGGCCGGGTGGTCGCTCGAGTCAGACTGGAGAACAACCGGGTGAAGAGCGTCGAGTTCCAGAACGTTCCGGCTTTCCTTGCAAAAGAGGGTGTTGAGGTGGAGGTTGAAGGCTTCGGGCGTTTGATGCTCGACGTAGCCTACGGAGGCAATTTCTTCGCGATTCTGCCGGCAAGCTCGGTGGGGCTTACTCTGGAGAAGCGAAACTCTCAGGCCTTCGTCGATGCGGGGATGAAGATCATGGCCGCCGTAGAGGAGCAGGTGCGCGTCGAGCACCCTTCGAACCCTGAGATCAGCGAGGTCAAGCACGTCCTGTTCACCGGAGAGGCCGACGTCGAAGGAGCGCACGCCAAGAGCGCGACGGTCATATACCCCGGCATGCTCGACCGGTCGCCCTGCGGCACCGGGACCAGCGCTCGGATGGCCCAGCTCTTCAGACGCGGCGAGCTCGGTCTGGGAGAGGACTTTGTGCACGAGAGCATCATCGGGACGTTGTTTACCGGTCGTCTGGTCGAGGAGGTAAAGCTAGGCACAGGAACTTCTGCGGTTGTACCGACCATAGAGGGGAGGGCCTGGATCCACGGTTTCCAGCAGCTCGTGGTGGATCCAGAAGATCCCTTCCCGGTGGGATTCATGCTTAGGTAGAGAAAGGAGAGCAAAGTGGTACGTTTCCCCGGCATCCAGGTTGCAATAATCACACCGTTCGATTCCTCGGGGGAGGTGGATTACGCGCGCCTGGCCGAGCACACCGACTGGCTCATAGAGAACGGCGTCCACGGTCTGGTGAGCCCCGGCTCCTGTGGCGAGTACGCTGCGCTCACCGACGAAGAGCGCAGGCGCGTGGTCGAGACCGTGATCGAAGCCTCAGATGGGCGGGTGCCCGTGACTGCCGGCGTCATGGCCCCTTCTACGGCCAAGACCGTAGCCTGGACCGAACATGCCAAGCAGGCGGGAGCTGAGGCCGTAATGGCGCTTCCACCGATCAACTACAACCCCACGAGGCGTGAGGTCCTGGCTTACTACCAGGCCATCTCCGACGTAGGGTTCCCGATCGCGGCTTACAACAACCCCCATGACACGGCCACGGATCTCACGCCGGAGTTCCTGGCCGAGCTTTCGGGGATTGAGAACTTCGTTGCTGTAAAGGATTTTTCCGGTGACGTACGCCGCATAACCAGGATCCGTGAGGTCTGCGACCTGGAGGTAATAGTAGGGGTGGACGATCTGGCGCTGGAAGGCTTTCTCGCCGGTGCAACTGGTTGCATAGCCGGATTTGCCAATGCACTGCCCAGAGAGACCGTCGAGTTATACAACCTGGTGCAGGCAGGTGAGATAGAGAAGGCGTGGGAGCTCTATCGGAAGCTCCTTCCGCTCTTCCGTTATGACTCCACACCCCTTCTTGTACAGGCCATAAAGTATACGATGGAGCTGGTGGGCAGACCAGCCGGCAAGACCCGTCCTCCACGCCTTCCCCTCAGCGAAGAGGACCAAAGGGCAGTAAAGAGAGCATTCGAATACTTCGCCACGACCAGAACCACAGGCTAAGTTCCACGGAGGAGGTTGACCAGAACCATGGTGTTCGTGAGTATCAACCCACACAAGCCCTCCGAGGTGATCGGGGAGTACGAGGAGTCAGGCGCACAGGGTGTCGAGGAAGCTGTCGCCCGCGCGCATAAAGCGTTCGCCGGGTGGCGCGAAGAGACCGCCATGGCGCGCGGCGGCGCGCTGAGCAGCATAGCCGATGAAATAGAACAGAACCACGATGAGATCTCGTGGCTCGTCGTCCGGGAGGTAGGTAAGCCCATAACGGAGGCTCGCGGCGAGGTCAGCCGAGCAATCTCCATCCTGCGCTACTATTCCCAGCTGGTCCTCGCCCCGGATGGCGAGACGTATCCGGCGAGCACCTCCTCGAAGGACTGGCTGGTGTCACGTAGATATCCGGTCGGGGTGTGCGCGCTCATAACACCCTGGAACTTCCCAATTGCGATCCCGCTCTGGAAGGCCGCTCCGGCGCTTGGCTACGGCAACACCGTAGTCCTCAAGCCAGCACCGCAGGCGACAGCGGTAGCCTGTCGGTTAAAGGAGATCGCAGATAAGCACCTCCCTGATGGAGCCTTCGAGCTCGTCCTCGGAGACGCGGATACCGGGGAACCGCTGGTAAAGCACCCCGACGTAGCTGCTGTATCGTTCACGGGATCTCTCAGGGTAGGACAGAGCGTTGCCAGGGAAGTTGCGGGTAGGGGGGCGCGGGTGCAGTGCGAGATGGGTGGACAAAACTCTTCGATCGTACTAGCTGATGCGGATCTGGACCGAGCAGCAAAGACTATCGCCTACGCCGCGATGGGTTACGCCGGTCAGAAGTGCACCGCTACCAGCCGCGTCATCGTCGAGGACTCCGTCTATGACGAGTTGCGCGAGAGGCTAGTCTCGGCGGTGGAGGAGATGGAGGTCATTGACCCGGGTAAGGAGAGCTGCCAGGTGGGGCCTCTCATCGAAGAGGAAGCCCGCGCCTCGGCGCTCGAGGCCCTCGAAGCAGGCGGAGGAAGGAAGCTCACGGGCGGCCGACCCCTCGATGAAGAAGGATTCTATCTCGTCCCGACGCTAGTTGAGATCGAGGACCGTAACAGCCTGCTGGCAAGAGAAGAGGTCTTCGCCCCGGTCAGCGCGCTGCTCAGAGCCTCCTCTGTAGAAGAAGCCGTGGAGATCGCCAACGAGGTGCGCTACGGGCTCGCTGCGGCTGTGTTCACCGAAGATCTCGGCCGGGCGACGCAGGTGGGCAACAGGCTCGAAGCCGGGCTGGTGCGGGTGAACGCCTCCACCGCCGGGGTCGACTACTATGCTCCTTTTGGCGGCTCCAAGGATTCGGGGATAGGCTCGACCAGGGAGCAGGGGCTTGCGGCCAGACAGTTCTACACCGAGAGCAGGACGTTCCTGATCTCACCATGAGGGAGGCCGGTCTCGGATGAAGGTTGTCATCGTCGGAGGAGGCGTGGTGGGGCTCTGCTGCGCTCGTGAGATCGCCCGTCAAGGAGGAGAGGTGACGCTCGTCGAGCGGGATCGCTGCGGGGGAGCGACCTCGCTGCGAAACGCCGGGCAGATTGTCCCTTCCCTCTGCACCCCGCTCTCCTCCCCCGGTGTCATCAAGCGGGCGCTCGGGTGGATGCTCAAGCTGGGCAGTCCTCTCAGCCTGAGGGTGAGCCTGGATCCGGATTACCTGCTCTGGCTGTTGCACTTCGCGCTCAACTCCTCCGAGGAGAAATACCGCGAGTGCCTGAAGGCAGCCCTCGTGCTGGGCAAGGACACCCACCTTCTCTTCGAAGAACTGCGAAAGGAAGGCGTAGAGTTCGAGATGCACCAAAAAGGCATCCTGTTCGCTACCCTCTCTGAAGAGGCGCTGCATGAAGAGACGGAGGTCTACCGGGAGCTCGAGCGGGCCGGCTACGACGGCGCCTACGAGGTGCTCAGCGGGGAGGAGGCGCGCCGCCTGGAGCCGGCGCTGAGCGAGAAGGTGGTCGGGGGGCTTTTCGTCAAGGACGAGCGCCACATCCGTCCGGAAAGCTTCGCGAAAGGCCTAACCGCAGATCTCGGGTCAAGGGGAGTACAGATACTCGAAGGCGCAGAGGTCTACGGCTTCAGACACGGCCAGAAAGGCTCCTGGAGGGTACTCACTTCGGAGGGGGACCTCGGCGCCGATCGTGTGCTCCTGGCAGCGGGTGTTTGGTCCAGGGAGTTGCTCGCAGAGCTTGGTGTGAAGATCCCGCTCGAGGCAGGCAAGGGCTACAGCGTAACCTCTATGGGGAAGGGCACACGCCCTCAGCGGCCGCTGAAGTTCACCGAGGCGCAGGTGGTGGCGACTCCGTACGACAGTGGCGTGCGGGTCTCCGGGATGTTCGAGCTGAGCGGCATAAACCTCTCCCTGAAGCGGCGGAAGATCGAATCGATCATCCGCGCTGCTGCCCCCTACCTGCGTGATTGGGAACCGATGAAGCCCAGGCTTGAGTGGACCGGGCTGCGTCCCGCTACCCCCGATAGCCTACCCCTGATCGGTAAGGTGCCAGGCTTGAATAACTTCTACCTAGCTACGGGACACGGAATGCTCGGCGTGACCCACGCCCCCGCTACTGCCAGAATGCTGGCGCCGCTGGTGCTCGAAGACCGGCCGGTGCCCGAACTGGAACCGTTCAAGCTCGAGAGGTTTGTGGGAAAGGGGAAGTAATGGAAAACAGCGGCCAAGAGGGAGGGTTCAAGAGAGAACTCTCTCTTATGGATATGACCCTGGTAGGATTCGGCTCGATAATAGGCTCAGGCTGGTTGTTTGCCTCCAGCAAAGTGGCCAGTATTGCCGGGCCTGCAGGAGCAATCTCTTGGATAATAGGTGGGATCTCGGTGATCCTGCTCGGTCTGGTATACGCTGAGTTGGGAGGCTCCGTACCGCGGGCAGGGGGTGTTATCCGCTATCCGGCCTACTCCCACGGACCCCTTGTGGGTTATCTGATGTCTTTCGTTACCCTGATCGCCTTCTCTAGCCTCACGGCGATCGAGGTCGAGGCTGCTCGCCAGTATGCGACCTCTTGGTGGCCAGCACTCTCTCAGCCAGGGACCACCACTACTCCGACAGCGCTGGGTTGGTTCGTGCAGTTGGGGCTTTTGTGCATCTTCTTCCTCCTGAACTACTGGAGCGTCACCTCGTTTGCGAAATCCAACGCCATACTCACCATCATCAAGTTTGTCGTTCCATCTGTCACGATTGTCTTCTTGTTGAGCCAGCTGAAGACGGCAAACTTCAGCGTCCACGGCTTCGCACCCTTCGGTTTCTCCGGTGTTGAAGCTGCGATTCCGACTGGAGGAGTGATCTTCGCTTACCTGGGGCTGCAGCCGGTAGTTGGCTTCGCGAGCGAAGCCAAAAATCCGCAGCGGACCGTACCTATCGCGCTCATTCTTTCTGTAGTACTCTCAGCTATAGTCTATGTCCTACTCCAAGTGGCATTTATCGGGGGGATCCCCACGCACATGCTGAGCAAGGGCTGGGTGGGTGTAGAGAACGAGTTCAGCCTTCCCTTCAGGGATATTGCGGTGGCGCTCGGGTTTGGATGGCTGGCGGCACTGGTCACCTTCGACGCGATTATCTCACCCAGCGGTACAGCCAATATCTACCTTCCCTCGACTGCTCGTGTGGTCTACGGCTGGGCCCGCAACGGTACTCTGTTCAAAATCTTCGGCCGAGTCGAACCGAGGTCTAGTATTCCACGTCCTGCTTTGTGGCTCTCGTTCTTTCTGTCCATCTTCTGGACGTTACCGTTCCCTTCCTGGGGAGTTCTTATTAACGTGGTTTCTTCGGCCCTAATCTTTAGCTACGCCGTAGCGCCGATCTCTGCTTACGCCCTCCGTCGTAATGTCCCCAACCTTCCACGCCCCTTCCACCTGAAGGGTATGAGCATAATAGGTCCGATCTCTTTCATCATAGCTTCGCTTATCGTTTACTGGACCGGATGGCAGACAGATTCCTGGCTGCTGGGCATTCAGCTTCTGATGTTCGTAATATATGTCCTCGCGAGGAAGGCGGTACCTACCGACCAAGTCAGCTTCGCCCAACAACTCAGATCTTCTTGGTGGCTCGTGTTCTACTACATAGTGATAATCCTTCTCTCCTGGCTGGGAAGTTTTGGTGGATCGAATATCATCCCTAGCCCCTGGGATCAGATACTCGTCGTTATAGCCTCCGTCATCGCTTACTATTGGGGAGGACGCACCGGGCTTCCTGAACCGGCGCTCGACGAGGACAAGGTGGAGACCGAGACGGCACCAGCTCCCCCCAGCTTTCTCGGCCGCGAAGATCCTGAATCATCGCGGTGACTCGGAAACGGGGCCACGGAGCGAACTTCGCCACAGATACTGACCTCGCTCATCACGGTAGGAAAGCCATGACCAGAACAGAGGCCACACCAGCGCTGGAGTTGCAACGGTCTGGTGGACACTTTGTCACTACGCCACCGTCACCTCCTTTGCTCCGAACTCCTCGAACCTCTCCGGGCTGACGTATCCGAGCGAGGAGTGCAACCGCCTGCGGTTGTAGAAGCCTTCCAGGTACTCGAACACGGCGCTCCTCGCGGCAGCCCGGCTCGGGAAGCGGCGAGGATGGACGAGTTCAACCTTCAGCGTCGCGACGAAGCTCTCGGAGATGGCGCTCTGTCCAGCGCTGATCCCACCCTCCCCATCGACGAAACTATCCTGGCCTCTTCCAGCTTCTTGCCGAAGGAGAGCGCGGTGTACTGGGTGCCCCTCTCGGAATGGTGTATGAGACCCGCTTCGGGCTTGTGCCTCCAGAGGGCCATCTCCAGAGCGTCGACGACGAGCTCGGCGCGCAGGTGGCTCGCCGTCGCCCAGCCGACGATCTTCCTGGAGTAGACGTCCAGCACAAACGCCAGGTGGAGAAACCCCTCTTCGGTGCGCACGTATGTTTTATGTCCGCCGTCCAGAGCCTGTCGGGGGCGGTGGCGCGGAAGTTCCTGACTTCACGAGGTCCTGAGCGGGCGTGGCACGAGGATCACGACGGGTGGTCCTCCTCTTCCTGCCTCGAACGCAGCCCCGAATCCCGGTTTCCCGCATCAGCCTCGCCACCCTGCACCGGCCGCACCGAATCCCGAGGGCACGCAGCTCGGCGTGCACCCTGGGGTAGCCGTAGGTCTCTCTGCTCCTCTTGTGCATTTCCACGATACGCTCGGTGAGGGCCGCATCCTCGCGGCTCCTCCTGGAGGGTGGTCTCATCATCTTCCAGCTCATCATCTTCCAGGCGTAGTAGCCGCTCTTTGAGACGCCGACCATTCTGCACAACAACGCAACGGGAAAGCGCGCCCTCTCCGCGTCGGCGAACCTGAAGCGGCTCACCGACTCCCGATCTCCTCCCTGGCGAAGAAGGCGGTCGCTTTTCTTAAGATCTCTTTCTCTTGGCGCAGGGGTTTCACCTCGCGACGGAGCCTGCGCAGCTCCTCCTTCTCCTCGGTGGTGAGCTCCTCGCGCTCGCTCTCGTCGATCTCGTCCTGCTTGACCCAGTTGCGTAAGGTTTCGACGCTGACGCCGAGTTCGTTGGCTACCCTGGGTATGGGGTGATCTTCATTCGAAGCTCGCACCAGCCGGATGGCCTCGCGGTGGAATTCCTGCGGGTACGGCGGTCTGGTTCTGGGCACTTGTCCTCCTTCGCGTGGACTTCCGAGACCAAGTCTCCATCAGTCCACCAAACCGTAGCAAGTCCAAAGAGGCGAAGGGGCTTTCCTTGCTCGCTCCAACTACTCAAGGTGGGCAGGGCTACCCGGCTCCACCAGCACTCGTTCAGGAAACCCACCGCCCAGGTGTCGGGATCTCTGCTGCGGCTACCTCCATCAGTTGGTCGCGCCGCCTTTTCTTTCGTAGAGGGGATCAGGGGAGGTGATCCACCGCTTGGCCCGCATCCACCTCACCGAGAGAAGGCGCGAAAGCGTCGCCCGAATGGTCTCTCCCGAGACTCGCCTCTCAGTGAGCCTCTCCTCGAAGGTGACGTCTGCGGCCATCGCAAGAGTCCACAGGCTCGTGTCGTACCCGAACTCCCTCGGGGAGCGGTGGAGCATTTGCCGCAAGACCTCGGCGCTCTGTTCGTCTAAAGCGACATGGACGAGCTTGGGGAGTGAGGAGCCGGGCGTGAGAGCGTCGAGTTCACGCTCGTTGAAGGCGTGGATGGCATTCCTGACCGTCCGGGGGCCGCATCCCAGACTCTGGGCTATCTTCGGAGGGGATTGTCCGCGAGAACTCGCCAGGAGTATCTGGGATCGGCGCATCACGAAAGCGTCTTTGGAGCGCAGAGAGGCTTCCAAAGCCTCGCGCTCCTCTTGCGACAACGAACGTACAAAGATGGGAGGTTTCATACAGACCACTATAGCTCATCGCACACAACATCTATAGGAAGGGCCGGCAGTGCCCTGGACAACGCCATGGCAGAGAAGAGTTTCCTTCTCGACGCTTAAGGCCGAGCTGGTGAGCAAACTGCAGTTCCCAGCCATCAGACTTGGGCTACAGGAGTCCAGCAAAGTTCGAGGAGAGAATAGAAGAATCTAGAGTTGCGTAAGATCGACGTGTCCGCTCTAGCGTGGTAATCCCAGCCAGGCTCTTGTTGGGGATAATGACTCTCCGCGGGCAGGCTTGTCCGCGGAGCGCTTGACCGAGGAGAGCGAGAAGGAGAAGGTACGGGCGGCCTTTAAGCCTTGGGCATGCCGCGTTCGACGGCGGAGACGATCTTGTGTCTGAGATCTTCGGAGTGACCGTTCATGATCCCTCGGATCGTCCTCGCTGCAACGTGCTGTCGGAGATGTTGAGCAACCGCAGATGAAGAGCGGGTTGGCGTCAGCTCACTATTGTCTGCAACGCGCTGTCAGCCAGCGTGTACAGCGTCGATGTATTCCAAGACCTCGTCCACGGAGACGACGTCGCCGTATTTGGCGTCAATGTCGTAGAGATTGGCCTCGTGGGCTTCAGGGTTACGGTCACCGACAGCCTCGCGCGGGACGACGGGGCGGAAGCCGTGTTGCAGGGCGTCGACGGCGGTGGCCCGCACGCAGCCCGAGGTCGAGGCTCCCGTGATGATGAGAGTGTCCACGCCAGCGGCGGTGAGCAGGGCCCCAAGCGGCGTTCCGAAGAAAGCGGAGGCGAAGAACTTGTTGAGGACGGGTTCGGAGGCGCGCGGCGCTATTCGCGGGTCGATCCCAGCCCATCGGCTTCCGGCCTCCAGAGTGAGGAGGGCGGGGACCTTGTCTATGAACGCGGCGGCGGTGAGCCTGTCGGACTCCCGGTAGGCGACGGTGGTGAAGACCACGGGAATCTCCGCCGCGCGGGCGGCTTGGAGGAGCCTCCGGATCTTCTCGACTGGCCCTTCGAGGTCACATGCCAGCGGCGACTCTGGGTCGGTGAAGCCGAGCGTCATGTCTATGACGGCGAGGGCGGGGCGGCGGCCGAAGCCGCCGCGTCCGCCGAAGCCCTCGATATGCATCCTCTCACCCCCTGCCGTTAGCCCGCGCCGCGCCGAGCTCGTGCGAGAGCCACTCGTTGAATTTGCGGCGGGTCTCGGCGATGATCCTGCGCTGCTCCTCGAGCGGCGGCAGGTCGCCGTGGTCGAAGGCGGGCGGCTCGGGACGGGAGGCCCGGATCTCCTCGCGCCTCGACTGCGTCGCCGCGGCGTCCACCGAGCCATCCTCCCCCAGGACGACGCCGTACTCGCTCTCGGCGGCCTCGCGGCTGACGAGGCCCCAACGCACGTCCTTGGCGACGGCCTCCGGGTCGCGCTCCAGCGGGTCGCCGACGCCCCCGGCCCCGGCGGTCTCGAAGACGAGCCGGTCGCCCTCGAAGACGGGGACGTCGCTCACCTTGGAGGGGAGTTCGACCGACGCGCCGTCCTTGCGGATGAGGGTCTTCTTCGAGGGCGAGCCGGGCTTGCCGCCGGCGACGCCGTAGGGGTAGGTGTGGGCGCGGTCGTCCTGGTAGGTGATGCGCCCGTCGGAGAGGAAGCGGTAGACCTTCCGTATGCCGCAGCCGCCGCGGAACTGGCCCGCGCCGCAGGAGTCGCGGCGGGCTGTGTACTCCTCCACGATCATGGGGTAGTACGTCTCCATGTACTCGGCGGGGACCGCGAGGAACTCCGGCCACCAGGAGTGCCCGTCGAGGCCGTCCTTGCCCGGGATCGCCGGGATGCCGCCGTAGAGGATCTCCATCGTCTGGAACGGCTCGCCGTCCGGCTTGACGCCGGAGTACACGAAGTTCGGGCTCGTACCGTAGGAGCCCGAGACGTTGAAGCCGATCGCCTTGGCGTAGACCGCGCCCAAGACGTCGAAGAGGCGCGCCATGACGACCAGGCGGTTGGAGAGGGGCGCGGGGTCCTTCGGGCGCAGCACGGAGCCCTCGGGGATGTGGACCTTTATGACGTCCGAGTAGCCGTCGTTGAAGAGGATCGTGGGGTCGACGGCGGAGATCAGGAAGACCCCCGCGAACATCTGGAACATCCGGTGGTTGAGGAGGAAGTTGACGGGGCCGGGGACCTGGGCGTCGGTGCCGGTCCAGTCGAGGTGCAGGGTGTCGCCCTCGCGCCACATGGCGAGCTTGAGCTTTATGGGGCCGTTGCCGAGCCCATCGTCGTCGGTGTAGTCCTCGAACTCGAAGCGCTCACCCTCAGGGATGAGCTGGCGCATGAGGTTTATGATGCTGGTGCGCGTCCGGTCGAGGAGGGCGTCGCAGGCCTCGAGGTAGGTCTCTTTGCCGAAGCGGTCGCAGATGTCCTTCACCCTCTGGGCCCCGGCGGCGGTCCCGGCGGCTATCGCCATGATGTCCGCGCGGGTCTCGCGCGGGGTGCGGGAGTTGTGGCAGAAGAAGCGCAGGACCTCTTCGTTGAGTTTGCCGCCGTCGTAGAGCTTGACGGGGGGCATGCGCACGCCCTCCTCGTAGATCGAGCGGGCATCGATGGGGATGGAGCCTGCGGTCTTGCCGCCGACGTCCATCAGGTTGCCCCACTGCAGGGCGTACCCGACGTGGTCGCCCTCGTAGAAGATCGGACGCACCAGCAGGATGTCCGGCAGGTGCGAGGTGGAGCCCTCCATCATGTACGGGTCGTTCGTGGCGATGACGTCGCCGTCCTTGAGGTCCTCGACCTTGTAGGGCGAGTTCTCCAGCACCGTGTCCACCGGGCTTCCGAACTGGCCGACGACCATGCGCCCCTGGCGGTCAGCGATCAGGGGGAACTCGTCGGCCTGCTCGCGGATGATGGGGCTCACGGCCGTCGTGACGAGCACCCGGTCCATCTCGTGGCGGATGTTCTTGAGCGCGTTCTCGATGATGTCGAGGGTGACGTTGTCTATGGCGTGCTCCCGGACGAAGTCCGGCAGGCCCTGCTCTCTCTCGTTCAGCACCATTCTCAGGCCTCCTCGATCCGGATGTTCCCGAAGCGGTCCACCGCGCCGCGGTAGCCGGGCTCTATGACGGTCGTGGTGTCGTCCTGCACCACTACGGCAGGTCCCTCGACGGAGTGGTTGGGCCGGAGACTGGACCGTTTGTAGATCGGGGTCTCGACCCACTCCCCGCCGAAGTACACCTTCTCCGTGCGAAGCATGGCTTCGGAGGCGTCGGGTCCGGCGCCGTCCTCGCTTGCCACGAGGCTCACGCCCCTTATGGTGCCGCGCCCGACGACGCGCACGGTGGCGATCTCCAGCGGCGAGTCCGGCAGCTCGAAGTTGTAGCGCTGGCGGTGTGCCTCCTCGAAGCGCTCACGCAGGAAGGTCGAGTCCTCGCCGGTCAGTTCCTCCAGCTCGAAGCGGCAGGGGATCTGGATGTTCTGCAGGTAATAGCGGCAGTCGGCGTAGAGGTCGAAGCGCTTCTCGCCTTCCGCAACACCCTCGCCGTCGAGCCACTCGTTGGCCTGCGCGATGAGCCGCTCGACCGTCGTCTTGAGCTCTGAGGCCGGCGTCTCCTCGGCGATGCGCAGGTAGGTCTCGGGGAACTCGTTCTGGATGTCCGAGGAGAGGAAGCCGAAGGCGCTCATCACGCCCGGGGTCGGCGGCACTATGACGGAGCGGGAGCGGATGAGCCGCCCGAGGGCGTTGGCGTGCATCGGCCCGGCGCCGCCGAAGGCCACGAGGCCGAACTCCCGCGGGTCGTGGCCGCGCTCGACGCTCACGACCCTGAGAGCGGCGTGCATGTTCTCGTTGACGATCTCCAGGATCGCCTCCGCCGCCTCCTCGACGCCCATCCCGAGCCGCTCGGCGACCTTCCCGACGGCCCTTCGGGCGGCCTCCTCGTCCATCCGTAGCGTGCCGCCCAGAGCCACGCCGGGCGGGATGCGGTGCAGGACCACGTTCGCGTCGGTGACGGTCGGCTCCTCGCCGCCGCGCCCGTAGGCGGCGGGACCGGGGTCGGCCCCCGCGCTCGCCGGACCGACCTGCAGGGCGCCGCTCGCGGAGACGAAGGCGATCGAGCCACCACCGGCGCCGACGCTGTGCACGTCGACCGCCGGGCTCTTGAACTGGAAGTAGCCGAGCTGGATGTCGCGGCGCACCGGCGTCTCCCCGTTCAGGCACAACGAGACGTCCGTGGAAGTCCCGCCCATGTCGAAGGTGAGGATGTTCTTCACCTTGATCTCGCGCGCCAGATAGGCCGCCCCCGTCACGCCCCCGGACGGCCCCGAGAGCGCGATCTGTATGGGCCTCTCGGCGACGGCCTGTGTGCTCATCGCCCCGCCGTCGGAGCGGACGATGGAGAGGGCGCCACCGAAGCCCTTCTCGCGGACGCTCTTCTCGAAGTTCTTCATGTAGAGCATCGTGCGCGGCTGGACTGCCGTGTTCACCACGGTGGTGAGCGTCCGCTCGTACTCCCCATACTCCTGGCCGATGTCCGAGGAGATGGAGACCGAGAGGTCCGGGTAGAGCTCGCGCACGATCTCGCGAGTGCGCCGCTCGTGCTCCGGGTTCACGTAAGAGTTGAGGAAGCCGATGGCGAGTGACTCCACACCCCGCTCCACGAGGCTCTTCACGGCCTCGCGCACCTCCTCCTCATCAAGCGGCACCAGGATGCCTCCGTCCGGTCCGATGCGCTCGTTGATGCCCACGGTGTCGGTCGGGTCGGCCGGCGGGTCGGGCTTGACGAGGGACATCCAGCCGTAGAGCGGGCCCGGCGTCCAGGCACGGGCGAGGAGGAGGATCTGCTCGTGGCCCTTCGTCGTCAGCAGCCCCACGCGCGAGCCGGTGTTCGTGAGGATCATGTTCGTCACCACGGTCGTGCCATGGAAGAGGAGGTTGAGGTCCTCGAAGGAGACCTCGAGCTTCTTGCAGACCGATTCGATTCCTTCCACCACGCCCCTCGATGGATCATCGGGGGTCGAGAGGACCTTGCCTTCGATGAGCTTGCCGCTTCTTTCTTCGAAGAGCAGCACGTCCGTGAACGTGCCACCGACGTCGACCGCAACGTTGTACCCCATCAGAACATTCCTCCTTACGCCATTGACAATCGCCGGCAGCTAACCTGATACTGGCTCGAATACCCCAGCTTTGTATACCTGTCCCGGAAGCTCCTTGCCGAGATGGCTGGCGAGCCACTCCGCGCAATCGATTAGAGCCTCCAGGTCGATGCCGGTCTCGTATCCCATTCCCTGCAGGAGGTAAACGAGATCTTCTGTGGCTATGTTGCCAGTCGAACGCGGTGCAAAGGGACAGCCGCCCGTACCTCCCACCGAGGCGTCGAGCACCGATGCCCCCGCCTCTATCGCGGCGACCGCGTTGGCGAAGCCGGTGTTGCGGGTGTTGTGGAAATGGCAGCCTACCGTGATCCCTAGCTTGCGTACCCCCTCGACGAGCTCTCCAACCTGGCTGGGCACCCCCACGCCTACGGTGTCGGCGAGTACGATCTCGTCCGGTCTCGCGGCACCTACGCGTTCGGCGATCTCCAGCACCGTCTTTGGCTCCACACGCCCCTCGAACGGGCAACCAAAAGCCACGGCGAGGGTCACCGAGATCCTCACCCCATCCGAGTGTGCCCGTCTGACGAGCTTGGTGGCCACTTCCGTTGCCTCTTCCACGCCCATGTTCTGGTTCCGCCGCGCGAACGTCTCGGTCACCGGAAATGCGTAGCGCACTTCGTCCACGCCCGAGCTCGTGGCCCTTTCGTATCCTCTTTCGTTGAGGGCCATACCGGCATAACGTGTGTCTGGTCTGCGATTTATCTTCCCCATGACCTCTTCGGCTCCAGCCATCTGGGGTACCCGCTTCGGGTTCACGAAGCTGGCGGCCTCGATTCGTGAAACACCCGCAGCCGCGAGCCTGTCGCACAGCTCGGCGCGGACCTCGGGTGGAAGCGTCTTCTCTTCGTTCTGCAGTCCGTCGCGGGGACCGACGTCCACTATCTCGACGCGCATCAGACGACCCCCCTTCCCTGCAGGGCGGCGAGCTCGTCGTCACCGAGCTTCAGCAGGCCGCGGTAGACCTCTTCGTTGTGTTGTCCCAGGGCCGGGCCGGTCCAACGGACCTCGCCGGGGGTCCCGGTGAGGCGCGGCACCACGTTCTGCATGGGGAAGGGGCCTATCTCTGGATCTTCGACCGTGACTATGTTTCCCCGGGCGGCGTAGTGCTCATCCTCGACCATGTCTTTGGCCGTGTACACTTTACCTGCTGGAACACCTGCCTCACCCATGACCCTCAACACCTCATCGCCGGTCCGCTGCTTCGTCCACTCCGAGATCAGGGCGTCCAGCTCCTCCATGTTCTCGCCGCGGGCGTGGTGGGTGACGAACCTCGGATCCTCGGCCCACTCGGGATGCCCCACGGCCTTCGCAAGCCTCCGGAACACGGTGTCGGCGTTGCCGGCGATGAGAACGTAGTCCTCGTCGCGGGTGGGGTAGATGTTGGAGGGCGCCACGAACGGCAGCACGGTCCCGGTGCGCCCCCGCACGTGTCCGGTGAGGACGTACTCGGGGATCGTGCTCTCCATCAGCGCCAGCACGGCCTCGTAGATCCCGACGTCCACGACCTGTCCCCGACCGCCCCGGGCATCCCTGTGGTAGAGGGCGGTCAGCGCCCCGAGAGCCCCGAAGGTCGCCGCGAGCGAGTCCCCCAGAGAGATCCCCACCCGCGGCGGCGGAAGATCCGGGAAACCGGTTACGTGCCGGATGCCGCCCATCGCCTCGCCGATCGCGCCGAAACCCGCACGCTCCCTGTAGGGCCCGGTCTGCCCGTAGCCCGAGACCCGCACCATGACGAGGCCGGGGTTGATCTCTTTGAGAGCATCGTACCCGAGTCCCCAGCGCTCCATCGTGCCGGGGCGGAAGTTCTCGACGAGTACGTCGGCCTCGGCTATGAGCCTGCGCGCGAGCTCCTGCCCCTCTTCTTCCCTCAGGTTGAGCGTCACGCTCTTCTTGTTGCGGGCGATGATAGGCCACCACAGCGTGCGCCCCTCCTTGCGGTGCCGGCCCCACTCGCGCATCGGATCCCCCTTGCCAGGGGGCTCTACCTTGATCACCTCCGCCCCGAAGTCCCCCAACAGCTGCCCACAAAACGGCCCGGCGAGCAGGCTCCCCATCTCGATGACCCGAACTCCATCTAGTGGTTTGTTCGATCCCCCAGGTTCGTTCATTCGCTTCCTCCAGATCTCCCGAACTCGCCGAATCTCTCCCGGCTCAAAACCCCCACCTCACGGCCAGGATCCCCTCTCAGCGGTTTCCCTGCTTCTCCTCCACTCGACACGACAATGGTTGCCAAACGCAATTGTATACAAAATAGCGTCTGTACGGCCATTGTGTCAAGGGTTTCTAGTGAAATCCACCGGAAAATTCTTTTTCTAGAGGGGATTTGAGCCTGGCTCAAGAAAGAGCTGCGTCGCGCAGGTCGTTTTTGTATACAAATCAGGGTTTGAGGCCGTTGCTTCCTTGAGCGACGCCCTCTTCTTTGAGTGCTTTGATTACGAAATCGCGTCCTTCGTAGATATGTTCGCGCATGATTATCTCTGCGCGTTCTCCGTCTCGTGATTCCAGGGCCCTGAGAATCTGGCGGTGGTAGTGGTTGGAGATTACACGCTCGTGTGGCGTGTACCAGAAGAAAGCCTTGAACACCAGCGGCAGTTCTACGGTACGCTGGACCAGGCGCTTGAGCCTTCGGTTGCGACTGGCTTCAACGACTGCCCCGTGGAACTCGTTGTTGAGCGCCACCAGCCGGCGTATCTCTTCCTCGTGATCGTGCGCTCCTCTGATCGCCAGGTCTTCCATCTTCGCAGCCAGATCGCGCATGAGGTTCAGATCGCTTTCCTCCATGCGTTCCGCTGCCTTTCGGGCGGCGTAGCCTTCGAGCACCGCCCGCAGATCGTAGATGTCCCACACCTCTTCGACGCTGAAAGAACAGACCATTGCGCCACGATTGGGGATTATTTCCACCAGTCCCTCGGCTTCCAGCATCGTGAGTGCCTGTCTCACGGGAGTCCGGCTCACCCCAAGCCTCTCCGCCAACTGCTCTTCGATCAAACGTTCGTTGGGTGCATATTCGCCCGTGAGGATCAGGTGCCGCAGTTTTTCCAGCACCCCGTTGCTAGAACCGTGTTTTTTCATGTGGCTTCCGGTTCTCCATCCAGCAGCGACAGAGATCTCCGTCTCCACCGCGTTGGGCTCCGAATGCCCGTTTTCGATCCTGTCAGGATGCCGATCTCGACCAAGGCTGCCGGCGGGTGTTCTCTGCGTCCATCTCCCTCTAAACTACCTCATACCGTGTCCCGTAACCAGGTTGGATGTCTTCTTTTCGGTCGGCACCGGTCCTTTCCCAAGGGTGGGGCGATCGTGCTGAACGGGCGGTATTCACTGGAACATGCCCGAAGGAGACGGATGCGGGAGCATCTGTCTTCCCGAAGAGCGGTGGGCAGGGGTGGAAGCCTCAGCTCCCTCCGCTGCCCGAGATGAGCCGGAGGCCCGGACCGTCCTTCGCGGACCCACCTCCTTGTTCGGCGGAAGCCAGACCAAAGGAGAAGCGCTCCCCTCTCCCCAGGGCGTATTCTTCTCCTTCCCTCTCGATTATCCGGAGCAGCGTCCTCACCACGACCCCATCCAGCTCCCTGTCGCACACGTCGATGAGCTCTCTCCTGGCTTCCTCCAACATGGAACCATCGTCTTCGGCGCGTCTCAGCGTGAGAACCACGGAGGCATAATGCGAGGCCGCGGCGAGTATCTTCGCTTCGAGGGGGATCCACTCTCCCCTGAGCCCATCCGGATATCCCTTCCCATCGATCCTCTCGTGGTGCCACCTGACCCACTGGGCCGATTCCTCATAGCCGGGGATGGAGCCGAGGATCTCTTCTGCGTGGAGGGGATGCTCGGCGAGGCGTGCCCTCCCCTCGGGGGTGAGTTTTTCGGGGTCTGCGAGCAGTACCTCGTCGGGCAGGCTGACCTTGCCGACGTCCTGCAGCAGGGCGGCGAGCTTCATCTTCTCTATCTTGCTCTCTTCGAGGCGAAACTCGCGGGCAAGGTCCTCTGCGTAGACGGCCGAGGTGGCCGCGAGGAGATGCGTGAGATGGTCCTTCCTATCTTCTCGACCATCTTCACTGCGAAGGCCACATTCGAGGCGTGAAGTTGCGCTCTCTCCTCTCTTAGCCCGGAGAGTTCGTCCTCGAGCTCTTCGACCTTCTTGCTCTGGTCTCTGAAGAAGCGTACCAGCCCCAGCGCGAGCGCCGAGCCGCCGAAGAGGGCGATGGCGGCGACGGGTCCTAGCCGGACGGTCGCGTAGGAGGTGAGGAGGGCGGTGGCGAGGAGCACCGCCTGCGAGGGGGTGTCCGGGGCCAGGATCTCTCGCATCCATTCCCCCGGCGGGGTTCCGTATTTGATCCTCAACAGCGCGTAGCCGCTCAGGGACTCGACGACGTACATCGCCACGCCGGCCCCGAGCAGTCCCACCACGTAGGTAGTTCCGAAATCCGGGGGGCTCAGGAGCAGTGGCCCGGAGGTCGATCCGAGGACGAAGGAGGCAGCGAGCACCTGCAGCGCATAGCTCGCCGACTGGAAGATCGTCCTCTGCCGGTCCCGGTAGACGGCGCCGGGTACGGCGGCCATGAACCCGCTCAGAGGACCACCGAGCACCAGGGCCATGAGTATCGCGAGATCCGAGACTTCGAACTCGACCTTGCCGATCCTGGTCCCTACCGGAAAATATCTGGCGCAGAGGACCAAAAGAGCGAACAGAAGCCCGATGAGCGGCGAGATCCAGCCGAAGCGAAGACCGACGGCATACTGGAAGATCAACACCGCCCCGAACGCGACCCCGGCCAGCCCGTATATATACCGGTTCACCAGCCGAACACGCTCCGTATCGACGGACACCCTCACACACCCCGGATGAAGCACAAAACTACCATGACCCGAGATGATAAAGCAACAGCCGTCTCAAGTCCAGGTGTGGTGGCGAAAACTACCGGATACTTGTGTTTTGTCTTACCAGTACTTGTGGCCGAGCCGAATCTT
This sequence comes from Rubrobacter sp. M3-4, assembly GCF_059772285.1. Taxonomy (NCBI): domain Bacteria; kingdom Bacillati; phylum Actinomycetota; class Rubrobacteria; order Rubrobacterales; family Rubrobacteraceae; genus Rubrobacter; species Rubrobacter sp. M3-4. The sequence goes on along the minus strand of NZ_JCBAJP010000015.1, from coordinate 17,756 downwards.
GCTCACCTGCGTACCTCCTGGATCTAGCGTGTTCCGTTCATGATCGCGGGTTCCTCTACCAGTACTTGTGGCCGAGCTCTATCTTCTGCACTCCGCTCACCTCCTTCTCTCGTCCGGCCGACGAGGGTGGTCCTTGAACAGCGCTGGGCGGCTCTGCGGCCAGCACCGACCCTCCCCCTCGCGCTATGTTTGCAATCTTTCTTACCACTCTTGATGCAGTTTAAAAGATGCGGGCGGCCAGATGAATGGGCCGGATGGGGGATTTTGCTGGTTTTGTGGGTAGAACGGTCGTGTGGGTGGATGATCTTAAAGAATGGTTCCCGGAGATCCGATAACTACCGAACGAGGATTCGGGCGGGATCACGAAGGGCCGATGCGGAGAAGGAGAGATTTGAAGTCGCGACTGGTGAGGACATTCCTGTTCGGTGCGGTACAGTTGCTTTTGTTCGCGGTGATCACCAGGGCGGACGAAGGTGGTTTTTCGGACGATTTCTCCCGGCTGAACGGTGACTTCTGGGATGTACAGGATCACGTGCTCGGGCGCGGACGGTTGGATCCGTCCAACGTCGGGGTGGAGGACGGCGACTTCGTGATCACGATCCCGGCGCGCACCTTGAACGGGGGTGAGGTCGCCACGAAGGGGCTCTACGGGTACGGGAGCTACTCCGTGAGGATGAAGGTTCCCCGGGCGCCGGGTTCGATCACGGGTTTCTTCCTGTACAAGAGCCCGGACTATCAGAGTGAGATAGACATCGAGGTCTACAACGATCATTCGCGACGCGTCCTGTTCACGACCTACGCCGATGGCTCACGGACCAACACGCGGGAGGTACGCCTGCCGTTCGACCCGACCAGAGGATTTCACGATTACTCCTTCGAGTACTCCCCCACTTCGGTGACTTTCTGTGTCGATGGGCGGGCCATGGAGAGTTTCGATGCAGGGCTGCCACGGACCACGATGCACCTCATGGTCAATACCTGGTTCCCCGCATGGCTCAAAGGGAATGAGCCGCGGCACGACGCCAGCCTCCACGTGGACTACGTCTCCTACGTTCCCAGGTGAGTCCGGCGTCCCTGTGGCGCTACAATGCCGATGTTCGATGAAGATTCTCGTTGCAGAGGACGATCCGGTATCCCGCACCATCCTCGTGCGGGCCGTCGAGAAGCTCGGGCACGAGTCCCTGGCCGTCTCGGACGGGGAGGAGGCTTGGGAGACGTACCGAAAGACCCCCGATCTGGACGTCATCATAAGCGACTGGATGATGCCGGGCGTGGATGGCATCGAGCTGTGCCGCAGGGTGAGGAACGACGGCCGGGAGGACTACGTGCACTTCATCTTCCTCACCGCGCTCTCGGATCGGGATCATCTGCTGGAAGGTTTCGAAGCCGGGGCCGACGACTATCTCACGAAACCACTCGATCGGGCCGAGCTACAGGTGCGCCTGGCCGCGGCCGAGCGCGTCAGGGATCTGTACCGTAGGCTGGAGGAGAAAAACGCCGAGCTCGAGCGGCTCAAGGACGAGTTCTTCAAACAGGCCCGCCGCGATCCCCTCACCGGTCTCGGCAACCGGCGGCGCATGGAGGAGGATCTCGACCTGCTCCAGGGACAGGCCGAGCGCTACGGGTACAGCTACTGCGTCGCGCTTTGTGACGTGGACTTCTTCAAAGCCTACAACGACTACTATGGACACCCCCGCGGGGACTGGGTGCTAAAGAACGTTGCCCGGACCCTCCGGGAGAGTTGCCGGAGGGGGGACGCCCTCTACCGCTACGGTGGGGAGGAGTTTCTCGTGGTCCTGCCCGGGCAGAGGCTCGAATCGGCGCTGGGCGCCGCGGAGCGGATGCGCGCCGCGGTCGAGGAGCTGGCCATCCCGCACGAGGCGAGGGAGCCTCCCCGGGTGGTGACGATCAGCGCCGGCGTCGCCCCGCTGCCGACGAAGCGCGGCGCGAACGTCGAGGAGATCCTCGGCGCGGCGGACGCGGCCCTCTACGCGGCCAAACGTTCCGGCAGGAACCGCGTCTGCGCCCGTGGACCGGAGGAAGCCTCCTGACCTTCTACCCGCCGGATGCGTGCTCCCTGCGCCGCAGGACGGTACGCACCCGTGCCGCCAGCTCGTCCGGTGAGAACGGCTTGGTGACGTAGTCGTCCAGCCCGGCTTCGAGCCCTTCGATCACGTCCTTCTCCGAGCTGCGGGAGGTCAGCATGATCACGGGCAGGGAGGAGATCCTTCTATCCGGGTTTGCGCGCAGGGTCTGGACCAGGCTCAGCCCGTCTACCCGCGGCATCAGGCTGTCTACTATGAGGAGGTCGGGTAGATTCCCACCCTCGAGCCGGTCCAGAACCTCGCGCCCATCTTCGGCTTCGGAGAGCTCGTAGCCGAGCCCCGAGAGCTTGACGGTCACTATGCGCCGGACGACCCTGTCGTCGTCTGCGACGAGTATCTTCGCCTGCTGGCTCAGGATGCGCCACTCCCCTCGAGATCACACACTCTCGACCAACGATGATCTTACTAGCCTCTCACCTCGTCTTTCAATACAGTGGGCTACAGTGCTCCGGCATCTCATCCGATAAAAAGAAGAAGATGGAAAGTACGGGATTCGTGTGGCCCGCGGTACTCGTCATCGCGGGCTTGAACGTGCTGATGATGGGCATGACCGTGGTGCTCAGGATGGTGCGCTCGGTCGGCGGGAGAAGACGGCAGGCGCTCCTCAAGGAAGCGGACGCGCTGCTCGAAGAGGTCCTCGCCGGGGGGAGCGTACCGGAGGGGTTGAACGTGCTCGCGACGCGCGACCCGGACGTGCTCTCCGAAGCAATGATCCGGCACCTCTCTCTGCTGCGGGGTGCTCAGAGGGAGAGGCTCGTGGAGCTCGCCGCCGGACTGAGGCTGGTGGATTACTACGCTGGGGAGATCTCCGCGCGCAGCCGCTGGCGTCGGGCCAGAGCGGCGGAGAATCTCGGTTATCTGGGCGGTCCCGAGGTCGTGGGTCCGCTCTCGGGGCTGCTCTCCGATGGGGATGAGACCGTCAGGGCCGTCGCGGCTCGTGCGCTGGCGCGCATCGGTACACCGGAAGCCGCGAGGATCCTGGTCCGCAGCCTGGGGGACCCCTCGGACCTCACCCGGCTGCGGGTGGCGGAGAACCTGGAGCGGCTCGGTCCCCTGGCCGTGGAACCCCTGATCGAACGCCTGCGTTCCGGGGAGGAGAGGGCCTCTGCGATGGCGGCGCGCATCCTCGGGAACCTGCGGGCTCGGGAGGCCGCGCCCGCGCTCCTGCAGGCCGCACGCGACGGCGAGGGCGTGGACCTGAGGGCCCAGGCCGTCCTCGCGCTCGGCAGGATCGGGGACCCGGAGTACGTTCCCACCCTGCTCGCGGCGGCGCGGGACCAGGAGTGGCCCGTGCGCGCGCAGGCCGCCAACGCCCTGCGCATGATCGGGGACGTCTCGGCCATCCCACAGCTCGAGCGCATGGTCTCGGATCGGGAGTGGTGGGTGAGGGTGAACGCGGCGCGGGCGCTCGCCAGCCTCGGTCCCGCCGGGGAGAAGGCGCTCGTCAGGGTGTTGGAGGGGGAGGACCGCTTCGCCCGGGACCGGGCGGCGGCCGCGTTGGAGAGCCGGGGCGTGACCGAGAGGATCGTCCAGGACCTCACCCGCTCCGACGAGCGCGGGCGCGAGGCCCGGCGCGTGGTCCGGGCCATGGTCGCCGCCGGGGCGACCCGGCGGCTGCAACGGCTGCTCGACGATCTGCCCGGCGATGGGCGGCGGGAGCTGGAGAGCATGCTTCGGACGGGGGGGGAGGGGTGAGCTTCGGGGAGTTCCTGCTCGTCGTCAACTACTTCGTTCTCGGCTACTTCCTGCTCATAAACGGCATCTACGCGCTTCTGTACGTGATCTCGTTCTTCGAGATAGCGGATTACACCCGGCGGGAGGTCTTCTCCGGCTTCTCGGAGCTCTTCGCCTCCAGCTACGCCCCACCGGTCTCGGTGATCGTACCCGCGTACAACGAGGAGGCGACGATCGCCGAGAGCGTTCGCTCTTTGCTCTCGTTGCGCTACCCGCTGCACGAGGTGGTGGTCGTCAACGATGGCTCTTCGGACGGCACCCTGGAGGTTCTCGGGAAGAGCTTCGACCTGTGGGAGTCCGACCGCCCGGTGAGGATGCAGCTCGAGACCGCGCCCATACGGGGTGTCTATGCCTCCTCCGACGAGCGGCTCGTCGTCGTGGACAAGGAGAACGGCGGAAAGGCCGATGCCCTGAACGCCGGCATCTGCGCCGCCGGCTATCCGCTGGTCTGCTGCGTCGACGCGGACATCATCCTGGAGGAGGACGCGTTGCTGCGGGCTGCCAGACCCGCGATAGAGTACTCCGACGTCGCGGCCGTCGGCGGGATCGTCAGGGTCGCCAACGGTTGCGAGGTGGACTCCGGGCGTGTGATCGAGGTGCGCACCCCCCGCGAGGCACTCCCGACGCTGCAGGTGGTCGAGTACCTCAGGGCTTTTCTAGCCGGGAGGACCGGGTGGAGCCGCCTCAACGCCCTGCTCATCATCTCCGGGGCCTTCGGCATCTTCCGCCGCAGCGATCTCATCTCCGCCGGGGGTTACTCGGATGACACGGTCGGGGAGGACATGGAGCTGGTGACGAGGATGCACCGCGTCCTGCATGAGGGCCGGCGCAAGTACCGGGTGGTCTTCGTCCCCGATCCGGTCGCCTGGACCGAGGTCCCTTCCACCCTGCGTGTCCTGCGCCGCCAGCGCGACCGCTGGCACAGGGGGCTGATCGACACCCTCGTCCGCCACCGCAGGATGCTCTTCAACCCCCGTTACGGGACGGTGGGGCTTCTGGCGATGCCCTACTACTTCCTCTTCGAGCTTCTGGGCCCGGTGGTGGAGCTTCTCGGGTATGCCGCTTTCATCGTCGGCCTCCTGCTCGGCGTGCTCAACGTGCCGTTCGCGCTGGCGTTCTTCGCCGTCGCGGTGGGGTTGGGGTCTCTGCTCTCGGTCGCGGCGGTCTTCATGGAGGAGATGCGGCTGCGGCGGTATCCGCGCTGGACCGACTTCCTGAAGCTCGTCCTCTACGGCGTGCTCGAGAACTTCGGATACCGGCAGCTCAACACCCTCTGGAGGGTTGCGGCCATAGTCTCCTACCTGCACAGGAACACCGACTGGGGGAGCATGGAACGCCGCGGCTTCGGTCCCGGGGAACCGGGGAAGGGTCGGTGAGAGGTGCTCAGAGCTGCGGTTTTATCCCCCATGCGCTCGTGAGCGAGCAGCCGGGTTCGAGGATGGCCAGCCCGTCCCCGGAGTTGAAGGCGTCCGGTGCGCAGGTCATCGGCTCGACGGCGAGCGCGCTCCGGAAATCCTCGCCCGGGAGGGTGTCCGAGGTGAAGAGCTGCACGTAGCGGCAACTCTCCTCCATCCACAGCTCGACGGCCCTGCTCCGACCGGGCTCTTCGAGCCGGATGCGTACCCTGCCGTCGGCGTCGGGCCGGAGGTCCGTGAAGCAGGTGTCGAGTCGCGTCCCCCCGATGGTACGCGGTTCGCGGAAATCGTAGGGGGTCCCGTCGACGCTCGTGCGACGGCGGGGTATGAGGTTCTCGTCGGTCTCGTAGTACGAGCGGGCCGGCAGGTGCAGGTGCAGGTCGTCGACCTTACCCGGACCGGGCGTGAGGTAGGGATGGTTGCCGATCCCGCAGGGGGCGGGCCCTGGACCGGGGTTCGTGGCGGTTATGCGCACCGTGAGCCCGTCTTCTTCAGAGAGCGCGTAGTGGGCCTCCAGATCGAGCAGGAAGGGGTACCCCTCCTGCGGATGGAGCCGCAATCCGAGCGAGACTTCGGAGAGGGTGCGCGAGACCAGACGCCACCCAGACCACCGGACGAGCCCGTGCAGCGCGGCGTTGCGGTCAGGTTCGTTCACCGGGAGCTGGTGTTCTTCTCCGGCGAAGGAGTAGTGTCCCCCGGCCACCCGGTTCGGCCACGGCAGGAGGATCTGCCCGTGGGAGGCCGGGCTCATCTCTCCTTCACCGAAACCCTGGATCACGGGTTTCCCCCCGGCCTCGAAGAGGCGCAGCGTCGCCCCTACCCCGGCGACGACGGCTCGAAGCTCTCTCCGCTCTATCTCGAACTGCTCCCCGGTCGGCGAAAGAGGGTGGGAGATGCTCTCCATGCAGAGGAGCATAGACGCCGGAGGCGCACCCTGCAACGCGCCGCATCCCTGCGGAGGTTAGTAGAATGCGGACTTGATGCGAGAGCGAGGAGGTTTCATCCGTATGATGCGAGACAAACCGCCCTTCAGGGCGGACCATGTCGGGAGTCTCCTGCGGCCCGCCGGGCTTCTCGAAGCCCGCGAGGATTTCGCTGCGGGGCGCATTACCGCGGAGGAGCTGAGGGCCACGGAGGACGGGGCGATCCGCGAGGTCGTCAGGAAGCAGGAGGAGGTCGGTCTTCGCTCGGCCACCGACGGCGAATTCCGTCGCTCCTCCTGGCACATGGACTTCATCTACCAGCTGGGCGGGGTCGAGAAGGCCGAGGGCAACATCAAGGTGAAGTTCCGCAACGAACGGGGCGACATAGAGTTCACCCCGGCCGCCCTCAGGGTGGAGAGCCGGGTGCACCTGGAACACACCATCTTCGGCGACGACTTCGCTTTCCTAAAAGAGCAGGTGAAGAGCGCGACCCCCAAGCTCACCATCCCCTCTCCGAGCATGGTCCACTACCGGGGCGGACGCGCCGCGATAGACGAGAGCGTATACCCGGATCTCGAAGGGTTCTGGGAGGATCTCGCTTCGGCCTACGCCGAGGAGGTGCGGCGCCTCGGTGAGCTGGGTTGCACCTACCTGCAGTTCGACGACACCAGCCTGGCCTACCTCAACGACCCGCGCCAGAGAGAGCACCTGGCGGCCCTGGGCGGGGACCCGGAGCACCAGCACGAGATCTACATCCGCACCATCAACCGGGCGCTCGAGAACCGCCCCGCCGGGATGTCCGTGACCACCCACATGTGCCGGGGTAACTTCCGCTCTTCCTGGGCCGCCGAAGGCGGCTACGACTTCGTCGCCGAAGCACTCTTCAACGAGCTGGACGTGGACGGGTTCTTCCTGGAGTACGACGACGAACGCTCCGGAACCTTCGAACCCCTGCGTTTCGTCCCGAAGGGCAAGATGGTCGTCCTCGGCCTCGTCACCACCAAGCGCGGCCAGCTCGAAGACAAGGACCTCCTGAAGAGGAGGATCGAGGAGGCCAGCCGCTTCGTCCCCATCGATCAGCTGTGCCTCTCGCCGCAGTGCGGTTTCTCCTCCACCGTCGAAGGGAACAACCTCACCGAAGACGAGCAGTGGGCGAAGCTCGAGCTCATCGTCGAGACCGCCGAAGAGGTCTGGGGAGAGTAGAAAAAGCACGCTTTGCCCTTGACTTATTAACAAATCTTTGCGAGGATTAACAATCGTCATGGTAGGTCCTCGAGACAGGAGGTAGAGGATTTGAAGAAGGTAATGCTGTTGGCCGCCATGCTGGCGATGGTGCTCGCCGTCGCGGCCCCGGCCTTCGCGCAGGCCGTCGGGGCGAACACCCAGAGCGGCGGCGCCATCGGTGTGCAGACCGGCAACAACGACGTGCAGTGCGTGCAGAACGCGGTGCAGCAGGAGGCCGGCAAGGCGCAGTACAGCCAGTACGGCAACAACTACAACGTCCAGCAGATAGCTCAGACTTGTAACATCAGCGTGAGCCAGGTGCAGAACATCATCAGCTCCATCAGCAGCTCGGCTCCCTCGACCAGCACGGCTTCCGCCAGCACGAGCGCTTCTTCCAGCGTGGCTTCCGTGAGCAGCGCGGCTTCCTCCGCGTCCGGTGCGGCGGCCAGTGTTCTCCCGAACACCGGTGGTGCTTCGGTGATAGCGCTCGGCGCTGGTGCGCTCCTCGTCGGCGGTGGTCTGCTCGCCCGCAGGTTCATCCGCTAGTCCCGAGGCCAAGCGCGGAATCTGAGAGGGCCGGGGTCTCCCGGCCCTCTTTCGTCATGGAGGCGGAGAAGGATGGAGGGGTACCGGTTCACGCACACGCTGCGGGTGAGGTACTCGGAGATCGACGGTCAGAAGGTCGTCTACAACGCACACTACCTCACGTACCTGGATGTGGCCATCACCGAGTACTTCAGGAAACTTGGGATAGAGTTCACGGGCGATCCTCCCCCCTTCGACATAGCGCTGGTCAAGGCCACGCTCGAGTTCAAGCGGCCCGCGCGTCTGGACGATTTGCTCGACGTGGGGGTTCGCGTGCGCTCCTTCGGGCGTTCCAGCTTCGTCGCCGGGTTCCGGATCTCGGCCCACGAGGGTGGGGAGGAGACCATTCTGGAGGCCGAGGTGGTGTACGTCTCCTATTCGCAGGAAGAGGAGAAGGCGGTGCCGGTGCCGGAGTGGGTGCGGGCCAGGGTAAAACGTTTCGAGGAGAGCGGTGCGCTTCCTGGGTAGAGGAGGCGGGGCGATGTGTGGTTCAATGAAGAGATGATGAAGATCGGAGTATCCACGTTCGTCACGGACGAGGGGATAAAACCCGACGTCCTGGGGTTGTTCCTGGAAGAACGCGGTTTCGACTCGTTGTTCGTCGCCGAGCACACCCACATACCGCTCAGCAGGAGGACGCCGTACCCTGGAGGGGGTGAGTTGCCGAGGAAGTACTACCGTACTCTCGACCCCTTCATCACGCTCACCGCGGCCGCCGCGGCCACCCAGACCCTGCTCGTGGGGACCGGGGTCGCGCTTCTGGCGCAGCGCGACCCGATCACGACGGCCAAAGAAGTCGCGAGCCTCGACTACTTCTCCGACGGGCGCATGATCTTCGGCGTCGGGGTCGGATGGAACGAGGAAGAGATGGAGAACCACGGGACCAACCCTCGTACCAGGGGGCGTCTGGTGAACGAACGCCTGCGGGCGATGATCGAGATCTGGACCCGCGATTCGGCCGAGTATCACGGGGAGTTCGTCGATTTCGACCCCATAGCATCCTGGCCCAAGCCGGTGTGCAAACCCTACCCGCCGATCTACGTCGGCGGGGGACGGCGGGCGTTCAGGAGGGTGGCCGAGTTCGGCGACGCCTGGCTCGCCAACGGGCTGCCGCCGGAGAAGCTCGCGCCGATGATGGAGGAGCTGCGCGAGGTCTCCGGCAGGGACGTGCCCGTCACGGTCTTCGGAGCTTCGCACGACAGGGAGGTCCTGGAGGAGTATGCCCGGCTCGGGGTCGACCGGGTTTTGCTCGATCTGCCGACCCTTCCCGAGCCCGAGACGGTGGAACTCCTCGATGAGCTCTCCGGGCTCGTCGACGCCTTCATATAGCCGGGATCACGAGCCTCTCCACCCGCGGCAACCGGGTATTACACTCTTGGCGAGAGGTTTTTGCGGGTAGTGGATTGAGGATTTCGGAAGGAGATATCCGGAACGGTGGATCTCAGGCTTTCGGTTTTGGATCTCTCGCCGGTCGGTTCGGGGTACGGCTCGCGTGAGGCGTTGCGCAACACCCTGGATCTGGCCCGTCTGGCCGACCGGCTCGGGTATGAGCGTTACTGGCTCGCCGAGCATCACAACCTCCCGAGCGTGGCCAGCTCCGCACCGGAGGTGATGATCGGGCACGTCGCCCACGAGACCGCCCGCATCCGGGTCGGGGCGGGGGGTGTCATGCTCCCCAACCACGCCCCGCTCAAGGTGGTCGAGACCTTCCGGGTGCTCGAGGCCCTGCACCCGGACCGTATAGACCTCGGCATAGGCCGGGCTCCCGGCACCGACCCGGTGACCGCTACGGCGCTCCGGCGTTCCTGCGGTGCGGACGGGGCGGAGGACTTCCCCGAACGCTTCGCTGAACTCCTCGCCTTCGGCGGGGATGGATTCCCGGAGGATCACCCCTTCGCCGCGGTGCGCGCCATGCCCGATGACGTGAAGCTTCCCCCGATCTGGCTGCTCGGCTCCAGCGGCTACTCCGCGCGGGCCGCGGGAAAGATGGGGCTCGGCTACGCCTTCGCGGCACACTTCAGCCCGGCCGATCCCGCCCCGCCGATGCTCGCCTACAGAGAGAGCTTCGAGCCCTCGGAGGAGTTCGAGCGTCCCTCGGCGATACTCGCCGTCTCCGTCGTCTGCGCCGAGAGCGAGGAGCGTGCCGCGGAGCTCGCCTCCTCGATGCAGCTCGCCTGGGTCAGGATGCGCAGCGGCCGGCCCGGGCCGCTCCCCACGCCGGAAGAGGCCCTGGCTCACGAGTACACACCGGCGGAGAGGCGCCTCGCCGAGGCGTACCGCTCGATGCAGATCATCGGCACCCCCGAGAGGGTCAGGGAGAGGATGGAGGAGGTCGCGGAGCGCACCCGGGCCGACGAGCTCATGGTCACGACGATGGTCTACGACCACACCGCGCGGCTGCGCTCCTACGAGCTTCTCGCGGAGGTCTTCGGGCTCGCGGGAGCGCCGGCCGGGGGACGGGAGCGGACATGAGCCGGACGGAGCGGAGATACCCCGACCCTTCGGTGCTCGGGGGCGAGGTGGGGCTGTGGACCTCGATCCTCAACTATCTGCCCGCTTCCCGGGCGAGGGAGGCCGCGGCCGAGGCCGAGGAGCTCGGCTACGGGGCGTTATGGTTCGGAGAGGCGACCGGACGGGAGATCTTCACCACCGCCGCGATACTGCTCTCCGCAACCAGTCGGATCCAGATCGCCACCGGAATCGCCAACATCTTCGTCCGTGACGCGTGGGCGACGAACGCCGCGTCGAAGACGCTCGCCGAGGCGTATCCGGGACGGTTCGTCCTCGGGATCGGGGTGAGCCACCGGCCGCTCGTCGAGATGCGCGGCCACGACTACCGCTCGCCGCTCGCGACGATGCGCTCCTACCTGGAGGACATGCGCCGGGCCCGGTTCGACGCCGTAGGACCTGAACGGGAGGCTCCCGTGTTGCTCGCGGCGCTCGGCCCGAAGATGCTCGAGCTCTCCAGAGATCTCGCCGACGGCGCCCATCCTTATCTGGTAACCCCGCAGCATACCGCCTACGCCCGCGGGATCCTCGGGGAAGGGCCGCTCCTCGCCGTCGAGCAGGGGGTGGTCCTCACGGAGGACCGGACGGAGGCTCTGCGCCTCGCCCGCTCGCACTTAAGCCGGTATCTCAGGCTTCCCAACTACCGCAACAGCTGGCTCCGGCAGGGCTTCACCGAAGAAGACCTCTCCGGGGAGGGCAGCGACCACTTCGTGGAGGCGCTCGTCGCCTGGGGAGACGAGGGCAGGATAAGAGAACGGGTGCACGAGCACCTCGACGCGGGGGCGGACCACGTCTGCGTGCAGGTGATAACCGACCGGCCCGGGGCCGGTCTCGGCAGGGAATGGCGCGTCCTGGCCCACGCTCTGCTGGCGTAGCGTCCGCCGGTTGACAACTTCTCTTTTCGGGCGTATACCGGCGGGTTGTAAGAAGTGGTGCCAGAAGCGCCGAGCTCCCGGGTGGCACCGGGAGGCGGGGGACCCGATCCGGCGGGCCTAGGCCCACCGAGGGGTGAATCGCCTCGAAGCGGGGCGTAGGGCTTCTCTCTTTCGGCCCGAACCCGTCAGCTAACCCCGCAGGCGCCGAAGAAGGAGGAAGAGGAGTGTCGGTCCAGAGGCGTTCTTTCCTGCGGCGCATGATGCTCGGTGAGGAGAGGCCCCACACCGAGCGGGAGGAGAAGGTCCTCAACTACGTCGTCCACCGGATAAACGACGGCGCTCCGCTGCACGAGATAGTGCACGAGGACTACGTGGTGCGCAACTGCTCGCAGCGGGAGATAGGCGACATCCTGCGTTGCCCCGAGCTGGTGCGGGCCAGCCGCAACCGCCTCGAACGGGCCTTCGTCTCGGGGGAGCTCGATCCTTCGAGTCTCCGCCGGCGTTTGTAGTTTCGTCGGGGTCTTGAGCGCGGGTCGCCCGCGAAGGTTCTCTCGCCGGAGGTGATCCCCGGGCAGGGGGGATCACCTCCGGCTTTCTTCAGCCTTTCGCCCTTTTCTCAGAATTCTCTCAACCTCCGGACTTAATAGGAGGAAATCTTCCCGCTGGAGGGTCGGCAGGAAGAGGTATCCCACCAGATGAGAGAGGGGCTGGCGTAGCATGGGATGTTGGCTGAGGGTCTCGCGAAGGGTGATCTCGCCGATCGCCGCGCTGTCCGCGCTGCTGCTCGTCCTGGCGGCCTGTTCCGGGTCGGGGAAGGTCACCGGCCAGACGTCCCCGGGGACGCTCGCGCCTGGCGCACCGCCCGGGCTGGAGAAGATAAAGCACGTGATCATAATCATGCAGGAGAACCGTTCCTTCGACAACTACTTCGGCACCTACCCCGGTGCCGACGGCATCCCGATGAAGAACGGGCACCCGGCGGTCTGCATCCCGGACCCGCGACTGGGACACTGCATCCGGCCCTTCCACGACCGCAAGAACCGGGATCTCGGTGGGCCTCACACCGCGACGGACGCCCGAAAGGACATAAACGGCGGCAGGATGAACGGCTTCATCCGTCAGCAGCTCGCCGGGGAGAGCCGGCTGTGCAAGAAGAGCCCGCTGAACCCCCACTGCTCCCACATAACCCACGACAACCCTCCAGACGTCGTCGGCTACCACACGGCGCGGGAGATCCCGAACTACTGGGCCTACGCCCGCAACTTCGTCCTGCAGGATCACATGTTCGAGTCGAATGCTTCCTGGAGCCTTCCGGCACACCTGTATACGGTCTCGGCGTGGTCCGCGGTGTGCAAGAACAAAAACCCCATGAGCTGCCGCAGCGCCCTGCAGCGCCCGGAGGAACCTCTGGACTTTGCGAGACGTTTCCCTGGTGCCGTCCCCCCGGTTCAGAGGCGCGGGGGAAAGCTACACCAGCCGGACTACGCCTGGACCGACATAACCTACCTGCTGCACAAATACCACGTGAGCTGGCGCTACTACGTGGCCAGGGGCGCAGAACCCGACTGTCCCGACGGACAGATGTTCTGCCACAGGACCATGCAGAGCCCGAAGACCCCCGGGATCTGGAACCCGCTGCCGCATTTCGAGACGGTCAGACAGGACCATCAGCTCGGGAACATCCAGAGCACCAGCGCCTACTTCAGGGCCGCGAGGGAGGGGCGTCTCCCGCAGGTGAGCTGGCTCGTCCCGAGCGGCAAGAACAGCGAGCATCCCCCGGCGCTCATAAGCAACGGGCAGGCCTACGTCACCCGGGTGATCAACGCGGCGATGAGGAGCCCGGACTGGAAGAGCACGGCGATCTTCCTCACCTGGGACGACTGGGGAGGCTTCTACGACAACGTCGTGCCCCCCAAGGTGGATAAGATGGGCTACGGTCTGAGGGTCCCCGGGCTCGTCATAAGCCCCTACGCGAAGCGCGGATACATAGACCACCAGACGCTCTCGTTCGACGCCTATCTGAAGTTCATCGAAGACCGCTTCCTGGGCGGGCAGCGGCTCAACCCCAAAACCGACGGGCGCCCGGACCCGCGTCCGGACGTGAGAGAGGCGATGCCGCAGCTCGGTAACCTGGTCCGGGACTTCAATTTCAACCAGAAGCCTCGTCCACCGCTCATCCTGCCGCCCCACCCTAGGACCGACCTGGTGAGCCCGCGTCCGAGGTGGAGCCGAGGGTGAAGAAGCGGCTCCGGAGGTTTGCCTCTGGCGGGGCCGGGTTCGTAGGGCTCGTGTTCCTGGCGAGCCGGGCGCTGTATTTCGCCTCCGGGGCGATCTTCGCCGGGCTCCTCCGACCGAGCCCCGGCCCGGCCGACACTCGTCCCGTGCACCACCTGGTGACCAATATCTGGGCGAGGTGGGACGGGATCTGGTACTCCTACATAGCCGCCCACGGGTACGAGCGCTTCCTTCCCCCCGAGACGGCCTTCTTCCCGTTGCCACCTCTTCTGGCGCGGACCGTCGTGCGGTTCTCGGGAGCCCGGCCGACGCTGGAGAACCTGAGCGTGGCGCTGACGCTCATCTCGCTGGTCGCCACCCTGTTCGGCTTCTACTTCGTTTATCGTCTCGCGGAGGACTGCTGGGGGGAGAAGGTGGCGCGCAATTCGGTTCTCGTCCTGGCTTTCTTCCCCACGAGCTTCTTCTTCAACGCCGCCTACTCGGAGGGGCTTTTCCTCGCGTTCTCGTCCGGGGCTCTCTGGGCGGCGCGCCTGCGGCGCAACCTGCTCCTGGGATGCATTCTCGCCGCGCTCGCCTCGGCGACCCGCGAGGCCGGGGTCTTCCTCGTCGTGCCGCTCTTCGGCAGCTGGCTTGCGGACCGGGAGCGATACGGACTGCACCGCCTGTCCTACCTGGCGCTCGTACCCTCCGGGATGGCGGCGTACCTCGTCTATCTCTGGCACCGTTACGGTAACCCGCTGGAGTTCGCGATGGCGGAGAAGGCCCACTGGCACAGGAAGTTCTCCGGCCCGTACGTAACCTTTCGGGATGCTCTCGTCCGGGCGATCCAGGGCTGGCGCTGGGCGGTGCACCCGGAGAGCCTGCTCCATGGCTACGGCTCCCTGCTGCACTCGTTCCTCGCCGCCAACACCTTCTACTTCGGGTTCTTCGTGCTGACCGTGCTGTTGCTGGCCGCCGGGATGCGGGTGTTGCCGTGGGACCTTCTCATCTACAGCGCCTGTCTCACCCTGCTCCCCGCCCTGGATGGGGCGGCCGGGATGCCCCTGATGAGCTTTTCGCGGTTTCTCCTCGTGGTGTTCCCGCTCTTCTTCGTGCTCGGGCTTCTGCTGCGGAGCCGGGCCGCGCTCGCGGTCTGGCTCTCCACGAGCACGGCCCTCTCGCTCTTTTTCTGCGCCCTCTTCGTGAGCTGGCGGTGGGTGGCCTGAGGTGAGGGCTCAGCTCCGCTTGCGAGACATCATCCAGCGGAAGAACAGGTAGGCCCCGGCGAGGACGAGCGCCGCGGCGACGGCGTAGGTCAGGTAGTGCATGTACACCGCGATCTCCTCCCAGTGCCTGCGGAGCGCGTATCCTGCGTAGGTGAGCCCGGCCACCCACGGCACGCATCCGAAGAACGTGTAGGCGCTGAACTTCGCCAGGTTCATCCTCGCCGCCCCGGCCGGGTAGGAGACGAAACCCCTGACCAGAGGGAGCATGCGGCAGATGAAGACCGTGGCCGCTCCTCTCCGCGCGAACCATCCTTCGGCCCGCGTGAGATCTTTTTTCTTTATCCCGACGAAGCGGCCGTAGCGGATCACCGCCCCTCGTCCTCCCTTGAGCCCGATGTAGTACGAGGCCCATGAGCCGACCATGTTGCCCGCCACGCCCGCGGTCACGGCCCAGAAGAAATTCATCCTGCCGGTGGCCGAGAGAAAACCCGCGAACGGCTGGATGATCTCCGACGGCAACGGCGCTCCCATGCTCTCGAAGATCATCAGCGCGAACGTCGCGAGCGGACCGTAGACCCCGACCGCGGAGAGCACCCGCTTCGTGAGCGAGCCGACGATGAGCGCGAAGGCCACCCCGCTCAACGTGCCCTCTCCCGAAGGCTTCCCGCCATCTCCGCTGATACGTTTCTCATGTCATTTCGCTCCCGTGTTCTTCTCGCGTTGACGCCCCCTGCTAAAGGGGCCGACCGAACCTCTGGTGAGTATGCCACGTGTGCCTGAGAGTGGTCTGAGAGCGCCGGAGCTCCCGTACGCCCCAGCGTCCTGAAATACCCGATAAAAAAGGTAGGATATATTCTACAATGCTCTGTACGAGAGAGACGTGGGAGAAGATCGAGAAAGCTGGTACGCTGGAGGCGCCACGCCCGTCGAGAGGGCCGGTCACCGTACGATGGGGCCCGTCCCGAACGGGTGAGGTCGGGGTTTCCACGATGAAGGGGTTACGGGGAAAGGAGAGGCGAAGATGACGGAAGAGCACGAGCACCACGCCTGCTGTGGGCCGGGGTACGCGAGCCCTGAGGAGGCGATGAAGGCCGAGCCGGAGAAGATCCTCTACACGGTCGCGCTGCACGTCGGCACCGGGGTCGAGGCGCCGGACTACCTGGCGACGATAGACGTCGACCCCGAGTCCCCGACCTACTCGCAGGTCATCCACCGCACCCCGATGCCCAACATCGGGGACGAGCTGCACCACTTCGGTTGGAACGCGTGCAGCTCCTGCCACGGTGACGAGAGCAAGGAGCGGCGTTTCCTGATCGTCGGCGGGCAGCGCTCGAGCCGCATCCACATCATAGACACCGCGGACGAGCGGGCGCCGAAGATCCACAAGGTCATAGAGCCCGAAGAGATCGTCGCGAAGACCAACCTCACCGTGCCGCACACCGTACACTGCCTGCCGGACCGGGTGATGATCAGCATGCTCGGCGACGCCGAGGGCAACGGGCCCGGAGGATTCTTGCTGCTGGACGAGGACTTCGAGATCGCCGGGCGCTGGGAGCGCAGCACCGAGGGGATGGATTTCAACTACGACTTCTGGTACCAGCCGCGCCACAACGTCATGATCTCCACCGAGTGGGCCGCACCCAGGACCTACTACCCGGGCTTCGAGCTCTCCGACGTCGAGGCCGGGAAGTACGGGCGCAAGCTCCACTTCTGGGACTGGGAGAAGCGCGAGCTGGCGCAGACGATAGACCTCGGCGAAGAGGGGCTCATCCCGCTCGAGACCCGCTTCCACCACGACCCCGACAGCGCGCACGGCTTCGTCGGGGCGGCGCTCTCGTCCAACATGTTCCACTTCTACAAGGACAACGGCTCCTGGAAGGCGGAGAAGGTCATAGACGTACCGACCGAGGACGTGGAGAACTTCCCGATCCCGCTGCCGGGCCTCATAACCGACCTGCTCATCTCGATGGACGACCGCTACCTGTACTTCTCGAACTGGCTGCACGGGGACCTCAGGCAGTACGACATCTCCGACCCCTCACACCCACGCCTTACCGGGCAGGTGTGGCTCGGAGGACTTCTGGGCAAGGGGCAGGAGGTCGCCGGGCGCAGGCTCGAGGGCGGGCCGCAGATGCTCCAGCTTAGCCTGGACGGCAGGCGGCTCTACGTCACCAACTCGCTCTACAGCTCCTGGGACAACCAGTTCTACCCGAAGCTCGCCGAGACCGGATCTTACCTGCTCAAGGTCAACTGCGACCCCGAGAACGGCGGCATGGAGGTGGACGAGAACTTCTACGTGGACTTCGGCGCCGAGCCCGCAGGGCCCGCCCGGGCGCACGAGATGCGCTACCCTGGTGGGGACTGCACCTCGGACATCTGGCTCTGAACCAGGCTCCGGGAGAGGGGGATTCGTTCCCCCTCTCCCACTTGCGGAAGGGGAGGTTCTCAAAAGACGGTATGAGCGTGATAGACGAGCTTTTGCAGAACAACGAGCGCTACGCCAGGGAGTTCGACAAGGGTGATCTACCCGCGCCGCCCTCGCGCAGGGTGGCCATCGTCGCGTGCATGGACGCCCGGCTCGACATACACAGGATCCTGGGGCTCGAGGAGGGAGAGGCGCACGTGATCCGCAACGCCGGTGGTGTGATCACGGAGGATGCGATCCGCTCGCTGCTCATCTCCCAGCGGATGCTCGGGACCGAGGAGGTTATGCTGATCCACCACACCGGCTGCGGGATGACCTCTTTCAGGGACGACGAGGCCAGGGCCGAGATCGAGAGGGAGACCGGTATCAGGCCGCCCTTCGTGCTGGAAGCCTTCGGGGACCCGGAGGATGATGTCCGGCAGTCGATCCGACGCCTCCAGGCGAGCCCGTTCATCCCGCGCAAGGACGCTATCAGGGGATTCGTCTACGAGGTGGAGACGGGGAGGCTGCGCGAGGTATCCT
>NZ_JCBAJP010000014.1:0-64116 GCF_059772285.1 Rubrobacter sp. M3-4 | reverse complement strand
CTGCAGCCCGCCTACGAAAACTTCTCTGCGCTCTCGCCCACGCTGCTTGCGCTCGCGCTGCCGGCGCTGGTGGTGATGGTGTGGGGGGCCGTGAGGATCTTCGGCGGCAGGGAGATGGTTTTGGGGAGGGTATGGACCTCCGGGGAGGCCTCTGCTGGGGGCGTGGGTTACACGCCGAGGGGCTTCTCCAACGCGTTGAGGACCATATTCAGCCCCTTTTATCGCCCAATCGAGAGGGTCTCCGGCGGTGTATACGTTACGGAGATAGTGCCCTGGCTGGAGAGCACTTTCTACGATGCGGTTACGATGCTGCTGCTGGACGTGACGCGGAGGATGAAGAGGATCCAGTCGGGCAACCTCTCGGCGTACCTGAGTTACGTCCTAGCGATGTTCACGGCCATCCTCTTCTACCAGGTTCTGCAGAAGACGAACCTGGGAACTTACCTTGTCTATGCGCTGGTTGGTGTGATGGTGACGATGCTGTATCTGGTGGTTAGGAGGCGAAGAAAAAGGTAGATCGGAGGAGATTTTGTTTCACAAGATCATGCTGGCATGGGACGGCTCGGATAACGCCGTCGCTGCCTACAGGGTGGCTCAGGACCTCGCTTCGCGCTACCGGGCACGCTTGGTAGCTGTGTCTATCACACACATCCCGGAGCATGCGGAACGCCCCGGAGATAAAGAACGGGCCCTGGAGGAGGCCCGCTCCTTTTATTCAGGCAAGCTAAATTCTCTCGTGCGCGGACCTCGTTCTCCAGACATCGTGGTGGAACATAAGGTCGTTCCCGGAGATCGCCCGGCCGAGACCCTCATAGAGTACGCACGTCGCGAATCGTTCGACATTATAGTCATAGGGCGTAAGAGGGTCGAGCGTCCACCTTTCTTCATGATAAGGGGAGTCACAGACCGGGTCGTGCGTAATGCTCCCTGCCCTGTCTTGGTGGCCGGACGTGGAGAGTGAGGAAAGGCCGACCCTCCGTGCCCGGCCCTGTGGGATCGTTCACAACCCCTCCCGAGGCGTCCGTTTATCTCGGCCGATGACGGGTAGGAACAATTATGAGAACTACCAAGAATACCGTCGTGAGGAAGGAGGTCGTGGCCGATGGCTGGCGATGAAAGGCCGCATGCCAAAGGCAAAGTCCGGGCCGGGGACGTGACGCAGAGGGTAGGCATAGAGGTCATGGAGGCCCGTGGGGTGAACGTCGAGGAGCTCAGGGAGAAGCTCATCGACGCCGTGGCCGCCGAGTTCACCACCTACTACTACTACACGATCCTGCGGATGTACCTCGCGGGGAACGAGGATTACAAGGAGATCTGCGAGGACGCCCGGCTCGAGGACAGGGCACATTTCGAGCTGATGACCCCGAGGATCTACGAGCTCGGGGGCTCCATACCCTACGACATCCGTCAGTTCGCGGACCGGGCGAGCTGTCCGGACGCCTACCTGCCTGGGACAGGTGACGGACAACATGCCCCGGAGATGGGGAACGGGAGCGGGCCCAAGGCCGAAGAGATCCTGGAGGTGTTGCTCGAGGCCGAGCGGTGTGCGATCCGCACGTGGTCGGAGGTGTGTGATCTGACGGCGGGAGGCAAGGATCCGCGCACCTACGGACTCGCTGCACGCATCCTCAACGAGGAGATAGAGCACGAGGCGTGGTTCATAGAGCTCCTCTCGATGGAGAGAGACGGTGTGGTGCGGCCCTCGGGTCACTTCCGCCGGGGCGAGCCGGGAGATGCGCCCTACTCCAAGAACCGTCCGCTGTACAACCCCTAAAAGAAGGGGGAAGTGAAAGAGAAGAAGTTCACCGTCAGGGTGAAGTTTCCCGACGGTGAGGAGAGAGCTTTCGAGGCCGGCGTCGAGGAGTACATCCTCGACGCCGCCCGAAGGGCGGGGCTCGACCTCCCGAGCCTGTGCGAGCAGGGATGGGACCTCGCCTGCGCCGTGAAGGTACTCGACGGCGAGGTCGACCAATCCGACTCCCGCCGTTACTTCGAACAGGACGAGAAATGCGGCTTCGCACTTCCCTGTACGGGTAAGCCGAAGTCCGACCTGGTCATCGTGCCCTACCAGACCCGGCAGATGCGTGAGTGCCGGGATCGGCATGGGCTGCCTGCTCCCCGGGGCACCGGGAGCTCGAGGGCCTGAAGGGCCTGGGAGCGGGTCGGGAGAGGTGTCCGGTCTGCCGGGCGGCATGACGATGCGAGGTGGGAGATGAGCGAGAGCGGAGAACGTGGTTTGATCCCGAGGTTGGAGGCCGTGGAGGTCCCGCCCGGCATGCTGGTCATACTCGGCCTCGGGCAGGCCGGCGTGGGGATCAGGGGTCCCGAGGGCGTCATCTACGTGGATCCCTACCTGACCGACTACGGCGGCGAGGGGGAGAGGTTGGATAGGTGCTTCGGGCCACCGGTGGATCCCGCCGCCATAGACGATGCCTCCTGCGTCCTCGTCTCCCACGAACACGTCGACCACTTCGACCCCGAGACGCTCGGCTCCATCGCCTCCTCCTCTCCCGGGGCGCGTTTCTACGCCCCCTACGCCTGCGACTTCTCGAAGGCCGGGATCGATCCAGAGAGGGTCACGGTCCCCGCGGTGGACGAGCCGTTCGAGGTGGCGGGGGCGCGCATCACCGCGGTCCCTTCCGCTCACACCGGGCTGGAGAGGACCGACCGCGGCTACCGCTACCTGGGCTACGTCATAGAGTGCAACGGCGTCACCGTCTACCACGCGGGCGACACGGTGGTCTACGACGGCATGATCGAGACCCTCTCCCGCTGGCGCCTGGACGCGATGTTCCTCCCGATAAACGGGCGTGACTACTTCCGCACCGCGCGGGAGATAGTCGGCAACACCGACTTCCGCGAGGCCGTAGAGCTCGCCGAGACGCTCGACGTCGGGATGGTCTTCCCGACCCACTACGACCTCGTCGCGGGGAACACCGAGAACCCGGCGTACTTCGTGGACTACATCAACCGGCGCAACCTGCACCGCCCCTACCACCTGCTGCGCCCGGGAGAGTTGTTCGCGCTTCTGGGAAGGGGCTAGGAGACCCGCTCCATCTGCCGCTCGGCGGCGCGCCGCACGGCGGAGATGCAACCCGGCCCCAACATCCGCTTGAGTTCCGCGTGCAGATCTGAGGAGTCCTCGACGGTGCAGATCTCCCGATCGGGGAGCCCGTCCCCCGAGACCAGCACCAGAGGGTGCTCGCCGGGGTGCCGTGAGATCAGGCGGAAGGCCTCCTCGGCTTCCTCTTTGGGCTTGCCGACGAAGGCCGCGGCGTACAGGTACAACGGGTCCGGGCCCGGCTCCAGGGAGAGTTCCTCGACGTCGAGCGCGACGATGCGCGGGGTACCCTCCTTTCGATCCACCCTGCCGCGGACCTTCAGGATCGCGTCCTCCCGGATCGCCCCGGCGCACTTCGAGTAGACTTTGGGGAAGACGATCACCTCGGCGAGCCCCCGGGTGTCGTCGAGCTGCAGCGCCGCCATGGTATCTCCCTTGCGCGTGGTGTTGCGCCGCACGCTCGTCGCGAGCCCTCCGATCCAGACCGCCTGTCCGTCCCGACAACCCTCGAGCTCCGGGATCGAAGTGTCGGTGTGCCTGCCGAGCTTGTGCAGCACCGGCCTCAAGGGGTGATCCGAGACGTAGAGACCCATCGTCTCCTTCTCCCACTCCAGCGCCCGGCGCCGGTCCTCCTCCACCCGTGGAACCTCCGGGCGCGGCGGGGCGATCTCCGAGGCATCGAACATCGAGAACTGGTCCGAGCTTACAGATCTTGCGCTCTTCGCCACCCTCTCGACCGCCTCGGCGTGCACTTCCAGCAGCGCCGCCCGCGAGTGTCCTGAGAAGTCGAAGGCGCCGCACTTTATCAGCGATTCGAGCGTGCGCTTGTTGTAGGTCTTCGGGTCGACCCGCTCGCAGAAGTCGAAGATGTCTTCGAAAGGACCACCCTCCTCCCGCGCGGCGATGATCGCCTCGACGCACGCCTCCCCGACGTTCTTTACGGCGGAGAGGCCGAAGCGGATGGTGCCGTCTACGACCGTGAAGCGCTTGCCCGAGGTGTTTACGTCGGGCGGGAGCACCTCTATGCCCATCGCCCGCGCCTCGGCGACGTACTGGGGGACACGATCCTTGGTGTTCATCACGCTGCTCATGAGCGCGGCCATGTACTCCGCCGGGTAGTGGGCCTTTAGGTATGCCGTCTGGAACGCGAGGAACGTGTAGCAGGCGGCGTGGCTCTTGTTGAACGAGTATCCGCCCGCGGCCTCCATCCAGCTCCACAGCTTCTCCGTGGTCCGCGGGTCCACGCCGTTGGACCGGCACCCCTCGATGAACTTGTCCTTGAGGGTGGCCATCAGGTCTTTTTTCTTCTTGCCGATGGCCTTGCGCAGCGTGTCGGCCTCGCCGGGGGTGAAGCCGCCCAGGGTCTTGGCGATCTCCATGAGCTGCTCCTGGTAGGCGGCGACGCCGTAGGTGGGCTCCAGGATGGGCCTTATTCGTTCGTCGGGGTACTCGACGCTCTCCGGGTCGTGCTTGCCGCGCTTGAACTCCGGGATGTGCTCCATCGGTCCGGGCCGGTAGAGCGCGTTCAGGGCGACCAGGTCGTCGAAGCGGTCGGGTTTCACTTCCTGCAGCATCCGCTGCATCCCGCTCGACTCGAACTGGAAGACCCCGAAGGTGTCGCCGCGGGCGAAGAGTTCGAGGGTCTCCTCGTCGTCGAGGGGGATGCCCCGGATGTCCACCTCCTCGCCGCGCGTCGCGCGGATGTTCTGCAGCGTCTCCTCGATGACGTCGAGGTTGCGCAGGCCCAGGAAGTCCACCTTCAAGAGCCCGAGCGCCTCGACGTCTGACATCGGGTGCTGGACCACGACCTCGCCCTTGGCCCCCTTCTGCAGCGGCACGATGTCCGTCAGGGGCTCCTCGGAGATGACGACCCCGGCGGCGTGGGTCGAGGCGTGGCGGGCGAAGCCCTCTATCTCGAAGGCTATGTCGAGGATCTTCTTCGCCCCCTCGTCCTTCTCGATGAGGGAGAGGATCTCGCGCGCCGGACCGGGGTGCTTGTCGGTGGGCAGGTAGCGGTCCTTCTCCTTCTTCAGGACGTCCTTGAGGGTGGTCCCGACAGGCTTTTCGGGGATGAGCCGGGCCAGCTTGTCGGTCTCGCCGTAGGGATACTGGAAGACCCTGCCCGCGTCCCTTATCGCTGCGCGTGCCCCCAGAGTTCCAAAGGTGATGATCTGGGCGACGTGCTCGTGCCCGCCGTACTTCTCGGTGACGTAGCGCATCACGTCGGCCCGGCCCGAGACCGAGAAGTCTATGTCCACGTCGGGCATGCTGATCCTGTCGGGGTTCAAAAAGCGCTCGAAGAGCAGCGAGTAGCGCAGCGGGTCGAGGTCGGTTATCTCCAGGGCGTAGGCCACGAGCGAGCCCGCGGCCGACCCGCGACCGGGGCCCACCGCGATCCCACGCTCCTTGGCGTAGCGCACGAAGTCCCACACGATGAGGAAATAGTCCTCGAATCCCATCTTGGAGATGGTCTCGAGCTCGAAGTCGAGCCGCTGGCGGATCTCCGGGGTGACCTCTCCGTAGCGCTTTTTCACCCCCCGCTCGCACAGCTCCCTCAGGTACTCCCTCGCGGTGTACCCCTCGGGCTTCGGGAAGGCGGGGAGACGGGTCTTGCCGAGCTCTATGCCCGGATCCTCGACGCTCTCCACGACCTTCGCGGTGTTCTCGAGCGCCTCGGGATGGTCCGGGAAGAGCCGCTCCATCTCCGAGAGGGGCTTGATGTAGAACTCTTCGGAAGCGAAGCGCATCCGGTTGGGGTCGGAGTGGAATTTGCCGGTCCCGATGCACAAAAGGACGTCGTGCATCTTCGCGTCGCTCCTGGCCGTGTAGTGGCTGTCGTTGGTCGCGACCAGCGGAAGCCCGGTCTCCCGGTGCAGCTGCATCAGGCCCTCGTTCACCCTCCGCTGCTCCGGGATGCCGTGATCCTGCATCTCCAGGTAGACGGCGTCGAAGATCCCCTGGTACTCCTCGAGGAGCCTGCGCGCTTCGTCCATCCTCCCCTCGAGTATCCTGTTCGGAACCTCCGCCGAAAGGCACCCCGAGAGGCAGATGATCCCGCGCCCGTGCTTCCTCAGCGTCTCGAGGTCCACCCGCGGCTTGTAGTAGAAGCCTTCGAGGAACCCTACCGTGGAGAGCTTCATCAGGTTGCGGTAGCCCTCCGGCGTGCGCGCCAAAAGCGTCAGGTGGTAGTAGGGGCTCTTGTCCTTCTTCCTGCGGTCGGCGGTGACGTAGACCTCGCAGCCCATCACGGGCTTTATCCCGGCCTTCTTCGCCTCCTGGTAGAACTTCACCGCCCCGTACATGACCCCGTGGTCGGTGAGCGCTATCCCCGGCATCCCTTCCGAGGCGGCGAAGGAGACCAGGTCTTTTATCCGGCTCGCCCCGTCGAGCATCGAATACTCGGAGTGGCAGTGCAGGTGTGCGAAGGACGCGCCGCTAATCCGAACCACCTCCCGGAAGATCCCCAGAGAAGAGCGGAGAGCCCGGAATCATCCGGGCCCCGCGAGCCTGCCTGCTCTCCCCATCCATCCTCAACGATGCGCAATATATACCCTGCGCCCGCCGGTGTCCAGAGCAGCTTCAACCTGTGCTTGAGGTGCGTTTTGCAGGAGTTTCCACGTGAAAAGAAAAGCGGCCCCGAAGGGCCTGCGTCCTGACGGGCGTGGGGTTCTCGTCCCCCGGAGCCGGGAGGGCGGTCGCGGCAGGGGCCGCTCTTGTGGGGTTAGTCGCTTTTCTTACTCTGGGCCTTGGTTTCGGAGGATTCGCCGTTCTTCTTGGCCGGCTTCGAGTCGCTTCCGTTGTCGGAGGAGGATTTCTCGGTCGGGCGGCTTCCGTTCGACCGGCCGTAGTCCGTGGAGTAGAAGCCGGAGCCCTTGAATGCGATGCTCACCGGCTGGAGGACTTTACGCACGGGGGCGCCGCACTCTATACAGGAGGTGAGAGGGGCGTCGGAGATCTTCTGCATTATGTCGAAGACATGATCGTTATCACATTTGTACTCGTATATCGGCATCTCTTATCTCCAGTCTCCCATCGTATATCGACCGCAGCCTCGTGAAATTATACAGCGCGGGAAAACGGCTCCGGTCTCTCGTCCCCGGGAGGCTCAGCGGCGGTGTCTGAAGCTCTCCTCCTCCGCGTGTATCTCGCGCTCCATGCTCTCGCGGGCCGTGTGGATCAGACGCGGGTTGCGCAGGATGTCCTCGATGTCTTTGGGGGAGCAGTTGTTGCGCACGTAGTCTTCTTCGAGGATGTCTTCCAGGTGCGCGCCCTCTTTCAGCCGGTGGCAGATGTAGGAGATGACCTTCTCCTCCCGGCTGGACGGGTGGGAGACGTCGAAGAGGCGTCTCCAGAATGAGGGATGTTCGGCAGCCATGCTATCACCTTCTCTCGCTCGCCGGAGTGTCCGAGTGCATTAGTTGCACGTTCAAGGATTATACGGCCTTCGGGGCCCCGACGCCGACGAGCGCCTCCGCTATCTGCACGGCGTTGGTGGCGGCGCCCTTGAGGAGGTTGTCGGCCACGCACCACAGCTCGACGACGTTGCCCTCCGCACGCACCCTCCCGACGTGGACCTTCGGGTCGCCGACCACCTCGATCGGGGTGGGGGCCTGAAGGGGGTCGGCGTAGGGTTCGATCCCGGGGGCCTCGGAGAGGGCAGATAGGACCTCGTCGAGGGTCACCTCTTCGGAGGTCTCGACGTAGACGCTCTCGGCGTGGCCCGTGTGCACGGGGACGCGCACCGTGGTGGCGTGGACCGGGAGGGAGGGCATCTCGAGGATCTTGCGCGACTCCTCGCGCATCTTCCTCTCCTCGGTGGTGTATCTGTCCTCGCCGACGGATCCGATGAGCGGGAGGACGTTGCCCGAGATGGGCTTCGGGAAGGCGTCCCCGGAGCCCATCTCGAGCGCCTCGACCCCGGCTCTGCCCGCGCCCGAGACTGCCTGGTAGGTCGAGACGACCACCCGCTCGAGGCCGAAGCTGCGGGCGATGGGGGCGAGGGCGACGACCATCTGGATCGTCGAGCAGTTGGGGTTGGCGATCAGACCCCGATGGTTCTCCAGCGCGTGCGGGTTCACCTCCGGGACGACGAGCGGGACCTCCGGGTCGAGCCGGAAGTCGCTGCCGTTGTCTATGACGGTCGCGCCGCGAGCGATCGCCTCGCGGGCGAGCCGTACCGCCGCACCCTTCTCGCCTTCGGTTCCGGCGAAGAGGGCGATGTCCACTCCCTCGAAGGCCTCCGGTTCGGCGACGCCTATCTCGAAGGTCCTGCCGGCGAGCTCGGCGGTACGGGCGGTGCGGGCGAGCACCCTGAGATCACGTACCGGGAACCCGCGGCGGTAGAGCTCGGAGACGAGCTTCTCCCCGACGAGCCCCGCTCCCACTACTGCGACGTTGTATCCCTCGGACATTCTCTTCTCAGATCTCCTCGTCCGTCGCTCGCTTTCTGGCTATGTCGAGCAGGTCGAAGACGACGCCGCTCGCGGTGCGCTCCGGCCCCGCTCCGGGCCCGGATATCGTGAGGGTAACATCCGAGTAGCGCCGGGTGCGGAACTCGAAGACGTTCTCCGGCCCGGAGATGGGGCCGAAGGGGCTCTCGACCGGCGCGTCGTGCAGACCGACCTCCACCGGCCCCTCCTTCGGGATGCGCGCCAGGTAGCGCAGCATGTGGCCCGGCTCGACCGAGAGCAGCCGCTCCTCGAAGGCGTCGTCCGCCTCGCCGACCCGGCGCATGAACTCCTCCAGCGGAACGTCCTCGAGGCCCTCCGGGACGAGCGACTGGTAGGGCACCTCCCAGGGCTCTATCCTGCGGCCGATGGCGCGGGCCAGGATTATCGCCTTCCTCGCCACGTCGAGCCCAGAGAGGTCGTCGCGCGGGTCGGGCTCGGCGTAGCGGAGCTCGACGGCCTTGCGGACCGCCTCCGAGAAGGAGTGTCCCGCCTCCACCGCGCTCATGATGAACCCCAGGGTGCCGCTCGGGCTGGCCTGGATCTCGAAGATCTCGTCCCCGCTGGAGAGCAGGGCGTCGATGGTCGAGAGGATCGGCATCCCCGCCCCAACCGTCGCCTCCCGCCAGAGCCGGCCCGGGAGCATGTGCACGAGCTTCTCGTACTGCTCCGTCGTGCCGGAGAGCGGACCCTTGTTCGAGAGCACGAGGTATGAGCCGTTCTGAACCCCGAGCAGGTCGAGGTCGTAGGTCCCGCCGTGCACCGCCAGGTCCACGACGGCCCTCACCGTGCCGGGGGCGGGCTCGGAGAGGAGGATGTCCTCGAGCGGCTCGGTGCCGAGCTCGGAGAGCCTGCCTCCCTTCTCCTTGAGACGTATCGCCTGCGGCAGCAACTCCTCGCCGACGAGCGCCCCCGAGGTGTCCGAGACCGCCCGGTAGCGGATGTCTATCCCCATCTGCTCGCGCCAGCGCTTGCGCTCTTCGAGCACGATCTGGGCGACGGCCCGCCCGACGTTGCCGAGCCCGAGCTGGACTATCTCGAGCCGCTTCATGCGACCCCCTCGCCCACCACCGCGGAGTTCACGACGAGCCCGTCGTGCAGCGCGCGCAGAGCCTCCCTCTCCCGCTCCTCGGCGACGAAGAAGATCGCCCCAGGTCCGAAGAAGGTGGCGTGCAGGGGGGAGATCCCCGCCGCGAGCAGGCAGCGGGTGCCGCGCTCGAGCAGCCCGCTCTCCCGGCCGCCGATGCACACGACGGCCGCCGCCCGGCGCCTGCGTCCCCCGCCGCAGGGGATCTCGACGGCGATGCCCCGCCGGAGGCCGACGCAGCGCGCCCCGCCGCTCTCCCCGGAACAGATGCGCGTGCCGGGGAAGGAGGGGTTGAAGGTGTTTTTCACCACGACCTCCATCCCGGCCGCCTCTGCCGGCTCCATCGTCCTCGGGTGCAGCACCTTCGCCCCGAGGCGGGCGAACGCCCCGGCCTGCTCGTAGGAGAGGTGGGGGATCGGCACCGCCCCGGGCACGAGGGCCGGGTCCGCCGAGAGCACGCCGTCGACGTCGGTCATGATCCAGACCTCCTCGGAGCCCAGGGCCCGGCCGAGCACCGTCGCCGAGAGGTCCGAGCCTCCCCGTCCGAGCGTCGCCACGCCGCCGTCCGGGGCACGCCCGACGTAGCCGGGGACGACCGCGACCATCCCTTCCTCGAGCAGCGGCGTGACGCTGCGGTTACATCGCTGCCGCGTCCGTTCCGGGTCGACCTCGGGGCCGTCGCCGCCGCCGCGGGTCGCTATCGGGTCTGGGGCCACCGCGGCCGGTACGCCGAGCTCGTCCAGCACCGCAGCCATCATCCTCGCCGAGAGCCGCTCGCCGAAGGACGCGATGGCCTCCCTGCGATCGGCACCCCCACCCAGGCACAGCCCCCTCAGTTCCGACAGGAGACGATACAGATCATCCTCGAGCTCCGCGAGCCGCTCCCCGGAGCACGCCCACCGCGCCGCCTCGAGGTGTCGCCGGGCCAGATTTTCGAGCAGGGCCTCGACCCCCGGTGCGGTTCGAGAGCCCGCCTCCCCGGTGTACCCGATGAGCTCGTCGGTCACGCCGCGCATGGCCGAGACGACGACGGCCACCGGACGTCTGCGGGCCTCCTCGGCGGCTATCCCCGCGGCGCGGACGAACTGCTCGCCCCCGCCGACCGAGGTGCCCCCGAATTTGATCACCAGGGGTTTCTCTCTCAATGGATCACGCTCCGTTCGCTTCTCCTGCTCCTTACTCCAGAAAGTCTCTGAAGACCGCCTCCATCGCGTCCCAGTCCTTGAGGAACGCGTCGTGGCCGTTCGGGGACTCTATCTCGGTGTAGTGCGCCCTCGCCCCCGCCCGCCGCGCCCTCTCCGCGAGGGCGCGCACCTCGGCCGCCGGGAAGAGCCAGTCGCTCGAGATGCCCACGAAGAGCACCTCCGACTCCATGCGCGAGAGCGCCTCCTGCTCGGACCGGTAGCCCGCGGCCACGTCGTAGAGGTCCATCGCGCGCGTCAGGTACAGGTAGGAGTTGGCGTCGAACCTCCTCACCAGGTCGCGTCCCTGGTAGTGCAGGTAGCTCTCCACCTCGAAGCGCCCGCCGAACTCCTCGTAGAGCGCCGGACGCGTCGCCGGCCTCCTCCCGAAGCGCTCCCACTGCCCCTGCGCGCTCTGGTAGGTCATCATCCCGGCCATCCGGGCTATGGCGAGCCCCCGCTCCGGCGAGCGCCCCGTGCCGTAGTAGTCGCCCCCCTGCCAGTCGGGGTCGGACATGATCGCCCGGCGTCCGATCTCGCTCATCCCGATCCCCTGCGGCCCGAGGGCGCCGGTCGCGGCGACCGGGATCACCCTCCTCGCGAACCCGGGGAACTCTACGGCCCACTCGAGCGCCTGCTGCCCGCCGATGGAGCCCCCGGCGACCAGCTCGAGACGCTCTATGCCGAGCTCCTCGAGCAGGCGCTTCTGGGCCCGCACCATGTCCCGGATCGTGACGAGCGGGAAGCGCATCCCGTAGGGCCTGCCGGAGACCGGGTCGCGGGAGGCCGGCCCCGTGCTCCCGGAGCACCCGCCGAGCACGTTCGAGCAGACCACGAAGTACCGCTCCGTGTCCACCGGACGCCCCGGCCCGATCAGGGGATGCCACCAGCCGCCGCGCCTGTACTCCTCGTCCGGCTCCCCGGCGGCGTGCGAGTCGCCCGTGAGGGCGTGGACGATGAGAACCGCGTTGTCCCTCGCCCCGTTGAGCTCGCCCCAGGTCTCGTAGGCCAGAACTACCTCGGGGAGATGGCCGCCGAGCTCCGGTTCGAAAGGTCCTATGCGGCAGAGAACCCTGCCCGAACGGGCCGGGGCTTCCTTAGCCCCGGCCCCCGGATCTTGTGCCATGCTTCGGAGTAATACAGCCTCCTTCCCTCGTCGGGTCTACACGTCATGAGGCGGCTGTCCCACCGCCCGGCGCGCTAACCCGCTCGCAGAAGAGGCCGCTTTTCAGGCTCTTCCCACATCTTCCAGGCCGGAGACCTATGGGCCGCCGCCTGCTGGATTTGGCACCTCACGGAGCTTTACGAGGAGCTCCGCCGGTTGCCGCGGCTTCGCAGGGCCAGTTCCCTCCACCGCTCTCGATGCGGGTTCGCGCTTGGGCAGAGATGCTAAAGCATCATCGCCCCGCGGTCAAGGAGGTTAGTGTCCGACCCAGGGGTAGTAGACCGTGATCCTGGCGTTCTCGTAGGTCGCGAGGCCGAGCCGGTGGGCGACGGCCGGGGTTATGTCTATGCCGGCGGGGTTGGCAACGGTGCGGCCGAACTCGTCCTCGCCCTGGTTGTAGTTCCGGCAGTAGGCGGCTTTGGCCTCCGGCACGCCCCGGGGGAGGTTGCGCCACATGGTGCGGTACCTGCTGCTCTGCCAGTAGTTGTCGCGGGTGTTCCACGGCCCGACCTCCTTCACCCGCACCCAGACGCTGCGTCCACCGTAGCTCAGGCGGACCCTGAAGCCGCCTTTCTGTTTGAGCGCCCGGTGCGGCAGTGCGACCTCGAAGTTGGTGTAGCCGTTGTACTGGGTGGCGTAGACCCTGTCGGTGACCCCCAGAGAGGATCTGGTGTTGTACGTGAGCCGCGTGTAGCCCCCGCAGTTCTGCCGCACCGCCTGGTTCCACCGGCTCCCGAGCCAGCTTCTCAGGGCGGGGCGCTCCCGGGCGGGGACGAGCCCCAGGATCTCGGCTCTGGCCCGCTCCTCCGCCCGGCTCACCCGGCGGTTGTACGCGGAGACGACGACGGCATCTCCGCTGCGGGCCATGGAGTTCCTCCCGGCTCCCAGGACCCGCTCGCTCCGGGCGTAGGCGCCGGCGATGGCGCGGTTCTCGCGCCGGACGGCGAGCAGGAGCTCTCTCTTCTTATCGCCGTTCAGCCCGAACTCCTTCTCGAGCGCCGCCACGGTCTTCCGGTCGGAGAGCAGGTAGGGGATCACAGGCTTCCCCGCCGGGGGAAGCGCGGGCCGCTGGCGCGCCTCGACCTTTCGGTCCGAAGTCGCGAGCACGACGGCGGAGAGCGAGACGGCGAGCGCGAGGGCCATGACCCAGAACAGCCTTGCTCGGGCGCGGAGAGGTCCGGGTCGCCCGAGAGCACCACGAAGGTCGTGCACTTTTCCCCCCTCCAAGGGTACTAAGTTCTATGAATAGAACTCCGCTTACAACGTGCGTTCGGGAATCCTAGCCGCCCTCCGTGCCCCGGTCAAGTGGCGGGCCTAGTAGGCCCGGGCGAAGACAGCTGTCTTCCCCGGCCGGCCGGAGACCGGGTCTTTGCCCTCCTCCCGCTCGAAGGGCAGGAGGCGGATCGTCGCCTTCGTCTCCTCCTTTATCCGCTGCTCGGTCTCTTCGGTGCCGTCCCACGGAGCGACGACGAAGCCGCGCTTCTCGGCGATGGTCTCCTTCATCTGCTCGTAGCTCTCGACGTGGCGGGTGTTCTCCTCGAGGAACGAGCGCGCCTGACGCAGCATGTTCTCCTGGATCTCCTCCAGGAGCTCCGGCAGCCGCCGCGTCAGCCCTCTGCGGCCCGCGAACTCCTTCTCGCCGGTGTCGCGGCGCACCAGGACGACCTGGTCCTTCTCGATGTCCTTCGGCCCGAGCTCGATGCGCACCGGCACCCCCCGTACCTCGTGCTCGTTGAACTTCCAGCCGGGGGAGTGCTCCTCGTCCAGGTCGGCCTCGACCCTCAGGCCGGAGCCCTCGAGCTCCGAGAGGAGCTTCCGCGTCTCTTCGAGCACCGCTCCCTTGCTCTTGCCCCGGTAGATCGGGACGATGACCGCCTGGGTGGGGGCCAGGCGCGGCGGGAGCTTCAGCCCCCGGTCGTCGCCGTGGACCAGGATGAGCGCCCCGACCGCCCGGGTGGAGAAGCCCCACGAGGTCTGGTAGGGGTAGACCCGCTCCTGGTTCTCGTCCAGGAAGGTGATGTCGAACGCCCTCGCGAAGTTCTGCCCGAGGTCGTGGCTGGTGGCGGCCTGCAGCGCCCGCCCGTCGCCCATCAGCGCCTCGCAGGTGAACGTCTCGACGGCCCCGGCGAAGCGCTCCGAGGGGCTCTTCGCCCCGGTGAGTACCGGGATGGCCGCGGTCTCGGCGTAGAAGTCCCTGTAGACCCCGAGCATCCGCAGGGCCTCCTCGCGGGCTTCCTCCGCGGTGGCGTGCACCGTGTGGCCCTCCTGCCAGAGAACCTCCGTAGTTCGCAGGAAGGGCCGGGTCACCTTCTCCCAGCGCACGAAGTTGGACCACTGGTTTATCAGGATGGGCAGGTCGCGGTAGGAGTCGATCCATTTGCGGTAGAAGTCGCAGATTATCGTCTCGGAGGTCGGGCGGACGGCGATGGGTTCCTCGAGATCTTCGCTCCCGGCCCGGGTCACCCAGGCCACCTCGGGGTTGAATCCTTCGACGTGCTCGGCCTCCTTCTTCAGGTAGCTCTCGGGGATGAACAGCGGGAAGTAGGCGTTGGTGTGGCCGGTCGCCTTGAAGCGGTCGTCGAGATCCCGCTGCATCCTCTCCCAGATCGCGTACCCGTAGGGTCTTATCGCGAAGGTTCCGCGCACCGGGCCGTAATCGGCGAGCCGGGCCATCCGGATCACGTCCAGATACCAGCGGCTGGAGTCTTCGCTCTTCTTGGTGAGCCTCTCGACGACTTCGGCCATGCGCGTCTCCTCTCTCGATGCGAGCCTGCCCTGCTGGGTGAAGAGTATATCTTCCGGGCCCCGGCCCCCGCATCCGGGTTACACTGGAGCCGGTAACGTCGGGGAGAGAGGAGGGGCGCCATCTTGGGTGCGTACGAGCGGGTTGGCTTCGAAGAGGTCGGACGTCTCCCGGACCCTCGGGACAACGCTGCGATCGCCGTGCGCACCCTGAAGGCCGGGACGCGGGTCATGTGCGGCGAAGATGAGATCGTGATCCGGCACACCGTACTCGAGGGGCACCGCTTCGCCGTGCGCGCCATCCGGAGTGGGGACCCGCTCCTCTCCTGGGGGCTCCCGTTCGGGGAGGCGGTGCGCGGGATACCGCCCGGAGGGTACCTGTGCAACGAGAAGATCCTGCGGGTTCTGAGAGAGCGGCGCGTGGGCTTCGGGCTCCCGCGGGAGGCCAACTTCACCGACGCACCGCTTATGCCCTACCGGCTCGACGAGGAGCGCTTCCGCCCGGCGGAGCAGGTGCCTCTACACCCGGATCGCGCCACGTTCTACGGGTACCGGCGTGGCGGCGGACGCGGGGTCGGGACCCGCAACTACGTCGTGGTCCTGGGGATAACCTCGCGCACCGGCTCCTTCGCGAAGGCTCTGGAGCGCAGGATGAGGGCGGCCGCCGGCGGGCATCCCGGCCTGGACGGCGTCGTCGCCGTCGCGCACACCGAGGGCGGCGAGGACCGCACGCCCAACAACCTCGACCTCCTGCTCCGGACGCTCGCGGGGTTCATGGTCCATCCCAACGTCGGGGCCGTGCTCGCGGTGGACGAGCCGGGGGCGCCCGTGACCGGCGAGATGGTGCGCCGCTACGCCTGGCAGGGAGGCTACCCGCTCGGCGACGTCCCGCACCGCTTCATGACGCTCGATTGTCCCTTCGAGACCGGGCTGCGGCGGGCGGAGAAGATCGTCGCGGGCTGGCTCGGGGAGGTGGGACGCGCCCGGCGCACCGAGGAGCCGCTTTCGGGGCTCAGGGTCGCGCTGCAGTGCGGGGGCTCCGACGCCTTCTCCGGCGTCTCGGCCAACCCGCTCGCCGGATGGGTGGCGAAGGAGGTGCTCCGGAACGGCGGGAGCGCGAACCTGGCTGAGACCGACGAGCTGATCGGGGCGGAGGAGTACGTCCTCTCGCGGGTGCGCGACCTCGATGTCGCCCGCCGCTTCCTCTCGATGGTGGAGAGGTTCGAGGAGCGCGCCGCCTGGCACGGGCACACCGCCGAGGGCAACCCCTCCGGCGGGAACAACCTCCGCGGGCTCTACAACATCTCCATAAAGTCCATCGGGGCGGCGCGCAAGAAGGACCCGGAGGTCAGGCTCGACGAGGTCGTCGAGTACGGCGAGAGGATGGACGCACCGGGCTTCTACTTCATGGACAGTCCCGGCAACGACCTGGAGAGCGTCGCCGGTCAGGTCGCCTCGGGGGCGAACCTGATCTTCTTCACCACCGGCAACGGCTCGATCACCAACTTCCCGTTCGTACCCACCATCAAGTTCGTCACCACCACGGGCCGCTACCGGCTGCTCGAGGACGAGATGGACGTGAACGCCGGGGCCTACCTGGACGGCACCCCGATGGAAGAGCTCGGCCGCAGGACCTTCGATCTCACCCTGCGCGTCGCATCCGGAGAGAGGACCGCCGGGGAGAGGGCCGGGCACTCCCAGGTCTCGATCTGGCGCGAGTGGAGGCAGACCGGCCCGGGGAACCTCGACCGTCTTTTGGATTCGCCCACCCCGGACGGCGAGCCGCTCGCGGTGGTGGGCTCCCGGCCCTCCGGGGGATGGACCTACGAGGCCGTGCGGGGCGGGCGCGGGCCCGCCGCGGACAGGGTCGGGCTCATCATGCCGACCAGCCTGTGCTCGGGGCAGATCGCGCTGCGCATCGCGCAGAAGCTCGACGAAAGCGGCCTCGGCGAGGGGAAGCTCTCCCGGTTCGTCGCGCTGCCGCACACCGAGGGGTGCGGCGTCTCGGGCGGCTCCTCCGAGGAGATCTACGGCCGCACCGTCCTCGGCTACCTCGCCCATCCGCTCGTCGGAGCCGCTTTGCTCCTGGAGCACGGCTGCGAGAAGACCCACAACGATTACTTCCGGGCGCTCCTCTCCTCCCGCGGGCTCGACCCGGAGGCGTTCGGCTGGGCGAGCATCCAGCTCGACGGCGGGATAGAGCGTGTGACGCGCCGCGTGGAGGAGTGGTTCGAGGCGGCGCTCGCGGGGATGGGGGAGATGGAGGGCTTCGAGGTCGGGCTAGAGAACCTCCGTCTGGGGCTGCATGCCGCAGGGCCCCTCTCCGAGGGAGCGGCGCTCGCGCTGGCCGGTGTGACGCTCGCGGTGATCGGGGCGGGAGGGACCGTGGTGGTGCCGGGGCGCGGAGCCCTGCTCGAGAGCCGGGCCTACCGCCAGGCGGTTCTCGGGGATGTGAGGCCCCGCATCACCCTCGCCTACGGACAGGTCGCGGAGAATCCGGGGCTGCACGTGATGGAGACACCGACCACGCACTGGGTCGAGACCGCGACCGGGATGGGTGCGACGGGGGTGGAGGTGATGCTCGCGCACGTGGCGGGCCGCCCGCTGCAGGCGCACCGGATGATCCCGCTGGTGCAGGTCTCCTCCGACCCGGGGACGGTAGAGTGGTACGCGGAGGACCTCGACGCGGTGCTCGCGGGGGATGCAGGGAGGTGGACCGAATCGCTGATGGAGGCGATCATGCTGGTCGCCTCCCGCCGCTACCTGCCGAAGCTCTTCGGGAGGGGGAATGTCGCCTTCCAGCTCACGCGGGGCCTTCTCGGCGTCTCTCTGTAGGGTCAGCCGGGCTGCCGGGCCATCTTGCGCGCGTAGAGCCTGCGGTCGGCGGCGGCGTAACACTCCTCCCAGCTCGTTCCGTCCTCACCCCAGACTGCGATCCCGGCGCTGGCCGTCACCCCGCCGGCGGCGAGATGTTCCTCCAGCCGACGCGCCGCGTGGTGCGGGCTGCCCGGTGCGGCCGCGCTCTGCAGGATCACGAACTCGTCCCCACCCCACCGGCAGGCGATCCCGCTGCCGCCGAGGTGCTCGCGCAGCAGGCGAGCCGTCTTCCGCAACAGGCGGTCTCCCTCCGGGTGGCCGAGCTCGTCGTTGGTCTCCTTGAGGTTGTCCAGGTCGACGACCCCGATGAGCAGGGCGGGGTGGCCGCCGGAGGTGGTCCCGGCGATCCGTTCCAGAAACCCCCGCCGGTTCCACAGCCCGGTCAGGAAGTCCCGCTCGCTCGCCTCCTCCGCGGCCCGGCGGGCGGAGATGAGCTCCAGAACCAGCGAGGTCTGCACCGCGCACAGGGATACCAGATCCCCGTCGTCGTCCTGTGCGCGCCGGGCGCGGCGCAGCACCATCGCCCCCACGCGCTCCCCGCGGAAGGTGAGCGCCCAGGAACCTCCCTGTTCCACGCCCCAGCGCTCCCAGTCGGAGCGTACCTCCGGCGGGACCTCGGAGAGGTCCATCCAGCGCTCGCTCAACCCGGAGAGCGCCCCCGGGGTTTCATCCTGCCGGACCACCCGGCGTGCGATCTCCTCGCGCCTCCCCGAGAGCACCCCCCACGGCTCGTACACCTGCAGAGGGCCCGCCGGTTCGCCCAGGATCGATCCCCGGCGGTAGACGAAGTAGCCGGTATCCACGCCGAAGACCTCTCTTAGCACGCTGGAGGCGGCCCGGAAGAGCTCTCCCTCGTCGGCCGCCTGCGACCAGGTGCGGGAGCGTCGGATCAGCGCGCCCGCCGGATCCCGCTCCGGCATCGGATGCCCCCGCGCTACTTCATCCCTATGCGCTCGAAGCCTGCGTAGGGGACGAGCTTCTCCGGGAGCACCACCGAGCCGTCCGGCTGCTGGTGGTTCTCGAGCAGCGCGATCAGGGCGCGGCTGACCGCTATCGCGGTGCCGTTCAGGGTGTGCAGGAGCCTGGGGGACCCCCCATCGGGGCGGTAGCGGATCCGCAGCCGGCGTGCCTGGTAGTCGGTGGTGTTCGAGGTGCTGGTGACCTCGCCGTAGTCGCCCCGGCCAGGCATCCAGGCCTCGACGTCGTACTTCCGGTAGGCGGCCCCGCCGAGATCCCCGGTGCAGATGTCCACCACCCGGTAGGGGATCTCGAGGTTGCGGAAGATCTCCTCCTCCGTTGCGAGCATCTCGCGGTGCATCTCCTCCGAGCCCTCGGGCGTGGTGAACGCGAACATCTCGACCTTGGTGAACTGGTGCACCCGGTAGAGGCCCCGGCTCGCCCGGCCGTGGGAGCCGGCCTCGGTGCGGAAGCAGTGCGAGAGCCCGGCGAAGCGCAGCGGGAGATCCCCCTCCTCGACGATCTCGTCCTGAAGCTGGGCGGCGAGGGTTATCTCGGCGGTCGCGATGAGCGAGAGGTCGGTGTCCTCGACCGAGTAGATCTGGGTCTCCGGCCCGCGCGGGATGAAGCCGGTCCCGACGAGCGCCTCGTCGCGGGCCAGATCCGGGGTTATGGCGGGCTCGAAGCCGCGCGCCACGAGCACATCCAGCGCGTAGCGCACGAGCGCGAGCTCGAGCAGGACCGCCTCGCCGCGCAGGAAGTAGAACTTGCTGCCGGTCGTCTTCGCTCCGGCCTCGAAGTCGATGATCCCCAAGGACTCCCCGATCTCGACGTGGTCCTTCGGCTCGAAGTCGAACTCCTTCGGTTCGCCCCAGCGGCTGATCTCGACGTTCTCGGTGTCGTCCTTCCCGATGGGGGCGTCGGGGTGGGTCATGTTCGGGATCTTGAGCTGCTCCTCGCGCAGCCTCTCCTCGACCTCCGCCAGCTCCTGCTCCCTCCTCGGGATCTCGTCCTTCAGGGCGCGCGACTCCTCTATGAGCCTCTCTCGGGCTGCGGGGTCTCTCTCCCTGCCGATGCACTTGGCGAGCTGGTTCTGGTTCTGTCTCAACTCGTTCAGATCGGTTATGAGCTTCGAGCGCCGCCCGGCGAGCTCGACGACGAGGTCCACGTCTGCCTCGACGCCCCGGTTCCTGCAGTTCTCTTTCACCGCCGGTGCGTTCTCGCGGATGTATCTGAGATCCAACATCGAAAGCTCCCTCCGAGCGGATTGCAGCCACTTCTACCGTGACCCTATCCTAGCCGCGGGCCGGTGGCGCCGCCAGGGCCGTCCTCCCTCTCCGGCGCCCGTCCGAAGTAGACGGGGCGCCTCTCGGCGGCATACCGCATCACCGCCCGGCCCGCCTCTTCGCGGGAGGGCGTGGCCAGTATGAGGGTCCCCGAACGGCTCCCCGGACCGTCGAGCACCACCGCGAGCCACATCCCCGGGTATCTCCGCGCGAAATCGTCCACGGTGCCGTGCTCGCCTTCCATCGTGGATACATTGTAGCGGCGGGGTAAGCCCGGCTGCGGGATGCTAAGATTGACGGCTGGGTTTGGCGCTCTTTGGAGGTTTTATGCACAACGGTCGTCCGGCGGCGTACATAACGGGAATAGGTGTCGTGAGCCCGGTCGGCGTGGGGCGTGAGGACTTCTGGAAGGCCCTGCTCGCGGGCGAGAGCGGGGTCGGTCCGATCACGCTCTTCGACGCCTCGGATTTCGCCGTGAGGATCGCCGCCGAGTGCCGCTCCTTCGACCCGAGGGACTTCATGGACCGCAAGGTGGTGCAGAGGACCGACCGCTTCACCCACTTCGGTCTCGCGGCCTCGAAGCTCGCGCTGGACGACGCCGGGGCCTGGGGGGAGCTCGAGAGCAACCCCGAGCGGGTCGGGCTGGTCCTCGGCAGCGGCATCGGCGGGGTGGCGAGCATGGAGGAGACCCAGCGCACGATGGACACCAAGGGTCCCACCCGGGTCAACCCGTTCGCGGTCACCAAGATCATGCCGAACGCCGCGGCGGCGCACGTCGCGATCCAGTACGGCGTGCAGGGACCCTCAGCCTCCCCGGCGCTCGCCTGCGCCTGCGGCACCGACGCCCTGGGCTTCGGGTTCGACCTGATCCGACGCGGGGACGCGGACATGGTGCTCTGCGGCGGCACCGAGGCCGTGATAACGCCGGTCTTCCTGGCGGGGTTCATCTCGATGCGGGCGATGAGCGACCTCAACGACGACCCCGAGGGGGCCTGCCGGCCCTACGACCGCGACCACCGGGGGTTCGTGCTCGGGGAGGGGGCGGCGGTCTTCGTCCTGGAGAGCGAGGAGTCCGCCGCGCGCCGCGGCGCCGACCCCTACGCGAAGGTAACCGGGGTCGGGCGCACCACGGACGCCTACAGCACCGTCGACCCGGACAGGGAGGGGCGCGGGATCCTGCGGGCGATGCAGCTCGCGCTGGAACGGGCCGGGGTCGAGGGCGGGCGCGTCGGGTACATCAACCCCCACGGTGCGGGCACCCCGGCCGGCGACGGCCCCGAGTCGCGCGCGATGTACCAGATCAACCCGAACGCCATGGTCTCGGCGACGAAGTCGACGCTGGGGCACGCGATGGGGGCGACGGGCGCGATAGAGGCCTCGGTGTGCGCGCTCGCGCTCAAGGAGAGGACGGTCCCGCCGATGCGCAACCTCGAAGAGCTCGCCCCCGACTGCGCGAAGCTCGACTACGTCGTGGACGAGCCGCGAGAGGCCCCCGACCTCGAGGTCGCCCTCTGCGCCAACCTCGGCGTCGGCGGACACAACGCGGCGGTCGTGCTGGAGAGGGTGTAGGTGGCGGGCGGCTACGAGCATCTGCCGGAGGACCTGCCCGTCCCCGAAGACGACGGCGCCTGCGACCACCTCCCCGGTGCGCGGGTGCCGTCCCTCGCCCTTCCGGCCACCTCCGGGGAGAGGGTCGATCTCTCCTCGCTCCCGGGAACGACCGTCGTCTACTGTTACCCGATGACCGGACGCCCCGGCGCGCCGCTGCCCGAGGGGTGGGACAGTATCCCGGGCGCCCGCGGCTGCACCCCGGAGTCCTGCGGTTTCCGCGACCACCACGATGAGATCCTGGCCCTCGGGGCCCGCGTCTTCGGCCTGAGCACCCAGGACACCGACTACCAGCAGGAGGCGAAGGAGAGGCTCGCCCTGCCGTTCGAACTTTTGAGCGACGAGGGGCTGGGCTTCTGCCGCGCGCTCGGGCTCCCGACCTTCGAGGTGGAGGGGATGGTCCTTATAAAGCGTCTCACCCTCGTGGTGCGCGACGGCAGCGTCGAGCACGTCTTCTACCCGGTCTTCCCGCCGGACGCCCACGCGGGGGAGGTCGTGCGCTGGCTCTCAGGACGTGGTGCGGTAAAACAGTGACCGTAGGCCGGACGGAAGGAGGGTGCCAGGTGCCGGACCACGACTTCTCTCCCCAGGAGCTCGAGCGCAGGCTGCAGCAGCTCGAAGGGATCGTCCGTCCCCACGGGAGCGCGCTCGTCGCGTTCTCCGGCGGGGTGGACTCCTCGCTCGCGCTCGCGGTCGCCGCGCGGGCCCTCCCGAAGGAGCGGGTGCTCGCGGTCACCTCGGACAACGAGACCTACCTGCCCTCGGAGCTCGAGGAGGCCAGGCGGTTCGTCGCCTCGCTCGGGGTCGAGCACGTGATCATAAACACCCGCGAGCTCGACGACCCCAACTACGCGAGCAACCCGACCAACCGCTGCTACTTCTGCAAGAGCACGCTCTACACCGACCTGAAGAAGATCGCCGAGGAACGCGGCTACGGCTGCATCGTGGACGGCGCGAACGCCGACGACGAGGGCGACTGGCGGCCCGGAAGGAAGGCCGCCCGCGAGCTCGGGGTCCTCTCCCCGCTCTCCGCGGCCGGGATGGGCAAGGAGGAGGTGAGGGCGCTCGCGCGTCACCTCGGGCTCCCCACCTGGGACAAGCCCGCGCTCGCCTGCCTCTCGAGCCGCTTCCCGTACGGGCAGGAGATAACCCCCGAGAAGCTCGCCCAGGTGGCCCGGGCGGAGGAGTTCCTGCGCCGGGAGGGCTTCCGGCAGGTGAGGGTTCGCCACCACGGCGAGATCGCCCGCCTCGAGGTCGGCGAGGAGGAGATGGAGCGGGCCTTCGCGATGCGCGGGGAGATCTCCACGGAGCTCAAGAAGGCCGGCTTCCTCTACGTCGCGCTCGATCTCTCCGGGTACCGCTCCGGCAGCCTCAACGAAGGGCTGAAGAGGAAGAAGAGGAGCCTGCCCGTCCTCTCCTAGCCGTCCTCCCCGCGCTGGTTGCGCAGGAAGTCCTCGAGCTCCCGGGCGAGATCGTCTCCCGAGGGTATGTTCGGCTCCCCGGGCCCCTGCGCGTCGTAGCGCTC
Source organism: Rubrobacter sp. M3-4 (assembly GCF_059772285.1). Lineage (NCBI taxonomy): Bacteria > Bacillati > Actinomycetota > Rubrobacteria > Rubrobacterales > Rubrobacteraceae > Rubrobacter > Rubrobacter sp. M3-4. The sequence goes on along the minus strand of NZ_JCBAJP010000014.1, from coordinate 41,180 downwards.
CTCGAGCATCCTGACGTAGGAGGTGAGGTCCGGATCGCGTGCGACGGCGGCGGAGACCTGCTCCTGATACTCTTCGGCGGATTTGCGCAGGTTGCCGACCTCCACCTCGACCCCGAGCAACTCGGAGAAGCTCTCCAGGAGGGCGAGCGCCGCCGGGGCGGAGGGGACCGCGGGCAGGTAGTGCGGCACGGAGGCCCAGAAGCTCACCGAGGGCAGCCCGGCGTCGGCGCACATCCGGTGCAGTACGCCGGTTATCCCCGTGGGGCCCTCGTATTGTGAGGGGCTGAGGCCGAGCCCTTCTATCAGCGCGGGATCCTGGGAGTTGGCGTTCACCGCGATCGGGCGCGAGTGCGGGACGTCGGCGAGCAGCGCGCCGAGGGTGACGACCATCTCGACGCCGAGCTCTCGCGCGAGCTCCACCACCGTGCGCGAGAAGGTCCGCCAGCGCAGGTTCGGCTCGGGACCGGAAAGGAATACCGCTCCGCGCCCGCCGGCGGCCTCGACGCTGCGGGACGTGGCCCACAGGACGTTCTCCGGCCACTCTATCTCGCGCGTTATGCCGTCGATGAGCTTTATCTGCGGCCGGGTGGCCTGGAAGTCGAAGAACTCCTCGCTCTCGAAGCGGCCGATGCGCTCCGCCCCCCACGAGCTGCCGAGCGTGGCGACCGCGACGCTCGCCGCCTCGGCCGCGTCGTTCCAGCCGGTGAAGGCGCACACGAGTACGGGGCGTTCCAGATCCGGTCTCCGGTCCAGCTTGAGATATCTCTCGTCCATGGGGCTAGCTTACCACGCCGGCCTCACACGAAGCTCCTCCGGAGCCCGAGCGCTTCTTCGAGCCGCCTCATGTACTCGGCCTCCGGGATCTCGGTGGCACCCATGCGGGCGAGGTGGTCGTTCTGGATCTGGCAGTCGAGCAGCACGTACCCGCGCTCCTCGAGCCGCTCCACCAGATGCACCAGGCAGACCTTCGAGGCGTCCGGCATCCGGCTGAACATCGACTCGCCCATGAACGCCCCGCCGAGCGTGACCCCGTAGAGCCCCCCGACGAGCTCGCCTTCCCGGTAGGCCTCGACGCTGTGCGCCAGACCCCGCTCGTAGAGCCCCAGGAAGCCCTCTATGATCTCCTCGCCGATCCAGGTCTCGGGCCGGTCGGCGCAGCCCCGGATCACACCCTCGAAATCCTCGTCCACCCGTACCTCGTACACCCCTTTGCGCAGCACGCGCGCGAGCGACTTCGAGACGTGCAGATCCCCGAACTCCAGCACCGCCCGCGGGTCGCAGCGGTAGAAGCGCACCTCCCCGGACTCGTCCGCCATCGGGAAGGCCCCCTGCCGGTAGGCCAGCTCCAGCAGCTCCGGACTCAGACGCAATCCGCCTCCGATCTCTCGCGCTCGTTGACCCCGCGAAAATTCTAAATCCTCCCCGACCGAAGACCCTTGCGCAAAGACCAGGCTTCTGCAAATAATTCGCACACAATGGCCGGGAACATAGACGAGACGCTGCGCGAGCGGGGTTTGAGGGTCACGCCGCAGCGGGTCAGGATCTGGGAGGTTCTGGCCGGCTCCGGCGGGCACCTCACGGCGGAGGAGGTATGGAGGGAGGTGTCCGGGGCGTTGCCGGGGCTCGAGCTCTCTACGGTCTACCGCTCGCTCGATGCGCTGTGTGATGCCGGGCTCGTGGTGGAGAGCCGTCCACCGGAGGGACCCCGTCTCTTCGAGGCGAGGGGGGAGAGGCACCCGCATCTGGTGTGCAGGGAGTGCGGGGGTGTCTTCCACCCGGAGAGGGAGGCCGAGAGGCGGCTGGTGGAGGTCCTCGGCGAGGTCTCGGGAGGATTCGAGGTGGAGGAGGTGCACCTGGTCGCGGTCGGGGTGTGCTCCCGATGCTCGGGGGAGGAGGCCGGTTGAGGAGCTTCTCCTGGGGCGGGGATGTACGGCTGCGGCTCGGGGGGGTGTTCGGGGTGGCCGGGCTTTTGCACCTCGTGGGGTGGGGGCTTTTGTTTCTCGTCGTCGCTCCGCAGCACCCGAAGATGCTCGGGCTCGGCGTGCTCGCGTACACGCTCGGCCTCAGGCACGCTTTCGACGCCGACCACATCGCCGCGATAGACAACACCACCAGGAAGTTCCTGCAGGAAGGCAGGAAGCAGGTAGGGGTGGGGTTCTTCTTCTCTTTAGGGCACTCCACCGTGGTCGCGGCCATGGCGCTCGCGCTCGCTCTGGCGACCCGTGAGGCACAGAAGGATCTGCCCACCCTCAGGGCCGTCGGCGGGGTGATAGGGACCGCGGTCTCGGGTGGGTTTCTGTACCTGATCGGGGTTTTGAACCTCATCGTGCTGGTCGGGATCTGGAAAGTCTTCCGCGGGATGCGGCGGGGGACGTACGACCGGGAAGAACTGGAGGGCCTGCTCGCCGGGAGGGGGCTCGCCAGCCGCTTCTTCGGCAGGCTCTTCGATTCCATCCGGAGCAGCTACCAGATGTACCCCATCGGGTTGCTCTTCGGGCTCGGGTTCGACACCGCCTCCGAGATAGCTCTGCTCTCCCTCTCGGCCGGAGCCGCCACGCAGGGGATGCCGGTGGCAGCGATTTTGACCCTGCCGGTCCTCTTCGCCTCCGGGATGTGTCTGATGGACACAGCCGACGGGGCCTTCATGGCCCAGGCCTACGGGTGGGCCTTCACCAACCCGGTGCGCAAGGTCTACTACAACCTCACCGTCACCGGGCTCTCGGTCGCGGTGGCGCTCCTCATCGGTACCGTGGAGCTCTTCCAGGTCGCGACTTCACGGGTGGAGCTCGGCGGTTTTCTCGGAGGCCTGCAGCGGCTGGACTTCGGCTATCTGGGGTATGCGGTCGTCGTGGTCTTCCTCGGTGCCTGGGCGGTCTCCTACCTGGTCTGGAGGCTGGGCCGGATAGAGGAGCGCTGGGAGATCCCCCGGGAAGGTGCGGAGGATTGATCCCGGCGCCCCATCCACTCAGAGATCGTAGATCTCTCCGTATTTCCTTTTCAGGTAGGAGACGTAGGGGCCGCTCTCCATCGGGCGTCCGGTCGCGCGCTCGATGAGCTCCCGCGGCTCGTAGCGTCGGCCGTGGCGGTGTATGTTCTCCCTCAGCCAGCCGAGGAGCGTCTCGAAGCGGCCCTCGGAGATCTGCTCCCTTATCTCGGGGTGTGCACTCTCTGCCGCCTCGAAGATCTGAGCCGAGAGCACGTTACCTAAAGTGTAGGTCGGGAAGTACCCGATGAGGCCCATCGCCCAGTGGACGTCCTGCAGCACGCCTCTGGCGTCGCTTCGGGGTGTGAAGCCCAGGTAGCTTTTCGTCTTCTCGTTCCAGACCCCGGGCAGCCCAGAGACCTCCAGGTCACCCTCGAGGAGAGCTGTCTCTATCTCGTAACGGATGAGGATGTGCAGGTTGTAGGTGAGCTCGTCGGCCTCGGTGCGGATCTCGGAGGGGTAGGCGACGTTCGCCGCCCGGTAGAGATCCTCGGCGCTCGCCCCCGCGGCCTGCGGGAAGGTCTTCCCGAACAGCGGTTGGTAGTGGTTCCAGAACTCCCTGCTGCGCCCCACGATGTTCTCCCACAGCCTCGACTGGCTCTCGTGCACCCCGAGGGAGGCGCCGCCCGCGAGCGGGGTGCGGGTGTAGGCGGGGTCGACGCCCTGCTCGTAGAGGGCGTGGCCCGCCTCGTGCAGCGTGGCGAAGAAGTGGTAGGAGAACCATGTGGGGTCGAAGCGGGTCGTGATCCTCACGTCGGCTGGGCCGCCGAGCGAGGTGCAGAACGGGTGCGTCACCCGGTCCTGCCGGCCCCGGCTCCAGTCGTAGCCGAAGTCCGTTATGACGCGGGTGCTGAACTCCTCCTGCTTTCCCTCGTCGAAGCTCCCGCGGAAGGGCTCCTCGCCGGTTGCCTCGCGCGGCAGCTTCTTCACGGTCGGGACGAGCTCCTCCCTGAGCCGGGCGAAGAGCTCGTCCAGCTGCGACTTGCGCATCCCGGGCTCGTAGGCGTCGAGTAGGGCGTCGTAGGGGTGCTCCTCGTAGCCCAGGTGCTCCGCCGCCTCCCGCTGCAGCGCGACCATCCGCTCCAGGTGCGGGGCGAAAAGCTCCCAGTCCGAGTTTGCCCGGGCCTTCTCCCAGGCCCCCTGCGCGAGCGAGCGGGTACGGGAGAGCTCCCCGACCAGCCGCGAGGGGAGCCTCGCCGCCCGTTCGTACTCCCTCCGGGCCACCCGCAGGAAGGCACCCTCCACGGAGATGGGATCCGGGTTGCCGGTCTCCTCCAGCAGAGCCCCGGTCTCCTCCGAGACGAGCATATCGTGCGAGATGCGGCTCAGGGTGGAGAGCTGCTCCGCCCGCGCCGCGAGCCCGCCTTCCGGCATGTGCGTCTGCTGGTCCCAGGAGAGGACGGCCGAGGCGGCGTCCAGGTCGGCTATCGTGGCGAATCGCTGCTTGAGGGAATCGGATATCTCGTTCATGGGGAGAATGCTACCTCACCCGCCCGGTGGATTCGGGGCACGCCGGTGGCCGTATCGGTTAAGATAGCCTCGTTCATGGAGCGCAGGGCACGCAGCAGGTTCGCCACCACGCCGGGCACCCGCGACGTCCTGCCCCCGGAGTCCACGCATCTCGTGGGGCTCGAGGGCAGGGTACGCGGGCGCTTCGCGGCCTGGGGTTTCAGGGAGGTCATCACCCCGGCGCTCGAGTACTCCGAGGTGATAGAGGAGCCCCGGCTGCGTGATGCCTCCTTCAAGCTCTTCGATGCGGACAACCAGATGCTCCTCTTGCGCCCGGAGATGACCTCCCCGATAGCCCGGCTCGTCGCGCAAAGGCTGCGCAACAGCCCGCCGCCGCACAGGCTCTCCTACGTGTTGCCCGTCTACCGCAGGACCGGGGTGGGGCGGGGTCAGAGCGCGGAGTTCCATCAGGCCGGGGTCGAGGTCGTCGGATCTTCGAGCGCGGCGGAGGACGCCGGGGCGATAGCCCTGCTCGCCGACGTCCTCTCTTCGGTGGGGCTGCGTCGGGAGGGGGAGTTCGCGATCGTCGTCGGCCAGAGCGGCTTCTACGCCGGGTGGCTGCGTCGTGCCGCCCCCGAGGCCGCGTCCGAGATCCTCTCCGCGCTCGCCGACAAGGACCTGGCGCGGGTGGACGCCCTCGCCGCGTCCCTGCCGGACGAAGCCGCGGCCGGAGCCCGTGAGATACCGCGCCTCGTCGGGCCGGCCTCCGACGGCGAGCTGCTACAGAGGGCGCAGAAGTACGCCCTGGGGGAGGCCGAGGGCGCGCTGGAGAACCTGCGCGAGATCCTCGCGCACCTCGAGGTCCACGGGTGCCTGGATTCGGTGATCCTCGACCTCGGGCTCATCGGGCGCTTCGGATACTACACGGGGGTGGTCTACGAAGCCTACTCCCCGCGCCTGGGCTTCAGCGTCGCGAGCGGCGGACGCTACGACGAGCTGCTCTCCCGCTTCGGCGCGCCGATGCCGGCGACGGGGTTCGCGATCTCGCTCGAGCGGCTGCTCTCCATCCTGCCGGAGAGGGAACCCGATCCCCTCGTCGTCCTGGTGGGCTCCTCGACCGGGGCGACGGCCGCCGCGTGCACCCTGCGCGCCCGCGGCGTGGCCGTGCTGCAGCTCGCTGACGAAGATCCCCCCGAGAAAGCCGCCCGTTACGCTCGCACGGTCGAGGCCTCCTGGCTCGCATATCCCGCCGGGGAGAGGGTGAAGCTCGCCCCAGTCTCGGAGCGGGGTGTCGGCGGGTTCGAGGAGCTCTCGCCCGAGGAGGCGGCGGGGAGGGTCTCGGCGTGAGCGGGCCCCTGCGGGTCGCGGTACCGAAGGGTGCGATCTTCGAGGATGCCCTGCGGGTGCTCGAGGGGGCCGGGCTTCCGGCCGGGATACTGCGCGAGAACGGGCGCCGGCTCGTGCACGAGAGGGAGGGGGTCCGTTTCATCGTGAGCCGTCCCTCAGACGTCCCCGTCTTCGTCGAGTACGGGGCGGCGGACGTCGGGATCGTCGGCAAGGACGTCCTCGACGAGCAGGAGCCCAACGTCATCGAGCTCGCCGACCTCGGGGTCGGGGCCTGCCGGATGGTCCTCGCGGTACCCGAAAAGACCGCCGGGCGGGTGCAGGAGAGGATCTCGCACGCCGAGGTGATAAGGGTCGCGACCAAGTTCCCCAGGACCGCCCGCCGCTACTTCGAGGGGATGGGCCGGCAGGCCGAGATCATCGCGCTGCACGGCTCGATAGAGCTCGCGCCGCTCGTCGGGCTCGCCGAGGGTATCGTCGACCTCACCGCCACCGGGACCACCCTGCGCGAGAACAACCTGGTCGTGCTGGACGAGATCTCCCGCTCCACGGCACGCCTGATCGCGAACCGCGGCTCCTACCGGCTGCGCAACGCGGAGGTCGCGGCGCTGACGGAGCGGATGGAGAGGAGCATCCTTGGCTGAGACGCTGGACGCCCGCACGCTCGATATGGAGGAGCTGCTCGCGCGGCTGCGCCGGCCCGGGGGCTTCCTCGCCGGGAAGGTGCGCGAGGCGGCCCGCAGGATCGTGGAGGACGTGCGAGATCGCGGGGATGCGGCGGTCCTAGAGTACGCCGAGAGGTTCGACAGACTGCGCCCGGATCCGCTGAGGGTGCCCGAGGAGGAAGTGGCGGGTGCCGGGCTACCGCCGGAGATCGAGGAGTCTTTCCGGGTCGCGATCGAGAACGTGCGCGCTTTCCACGAACGGGAGCTCGACCGGGGCTGGGAGCTGCGGCGGGAGGGAGCGGTTGTGGGCCAACGCGTCCGCCCGCTGCGGCGGGCCGGCCTCTACGTCCCCGGCGGCCACGGGGCCTACCCGAGCACGCTGGTGATGAGCGCCGTCCCGGCGCAGGTTGCCGGGGTGCGGGAGGTCTGCGTGTGCGCCCCACCGGGCCCCGACGGACGGGTGAGCCCGCACGTCCTCGCCGTCGCCCGGATGCTCGGTCTGCGCGAGATATACCGCGTCGGAGGCGCGCAGGCGATAGCCGCGATGGCCTTCGGCACCGAGAGCATCCCGAAGGTGGACAAGATCGTCGGCCCCGGCAACGACTACGTGACCGCCGCCAAGCTGGAGGTCTTCGGGGTGGTGGGGATCGACGCCCCGCAGGGGCCGAGCGAGCTCATCGTCATCGCGGACTCCTCCGCCCGCCCGGAGCACGTCGCCCGGGACCTGATGGCCCAGGCCGAACACCTCTCCGGGGCTTCCTCGATCCTGCTCACCCCGGAACGTAACCTCATCGAGGGGGTCTTACCCCTGCTCTCCGGCGAACCGGCGGAGCACGTGACGCTCGTGCTGGTGCGCGGCCTGGATCAGGCCGTCGAGCTCACCAACCTCTACGCCCCGGAACACGCGCACGTGATCTGCGCGGATGCCGAGAGGGTCGCCCACGGCCTCGACGCGGTCGGGCTATTGGCCGTGGGCGACGCGAGCCCGGTCGCACTCTCGGACTACGCCGCCGGTCCTTCCCACGCCCTGCCGACCGGAGGGGCCGCCGTCTGGGCCTCGCCGCTCGGGACCCACGAGTTCACCGCCCGCACCAGCTACATGCGTTACGAAAACCGCGGGCTCGCCGCGCTCGGGCCGCACGTCGAGCGGCTCGCCCGGCTCGAAGGCTTCGAGAACCACGCGGGAAGCGTGCGGGTGAGGCTGGATTGAGCCCCGTCGAGGTGAGGGAGATGTTCTCCGACGAAGAGGTCGCGGCGACCTTCGGCGTGATGCGCCAGCTACGGCCGCACCTCGGTTCGGCGGAGGACTATCTGCGGCGGGTGCGCAGGATGCGAAAGGAGGGCTACCGGCTCGCCGCCGTCCTGGAGGACGGGGAGGTCAGGAGCGTCGCGGGTTTCAGGGTGCAGGAGTCCCTGATCTCCGGCCGGCACCTCTACGTGGACGACCTCGTCGCCGCCGATGACGCCCGCTCGCGGGGCTACGGCCGGATGCTCTTCCGCTGGCTCGCTGAGGAGGCGAGGAGAGAGGGCTGCCGGGAGCTGCACCTCGACTCGGGCGTGCAGCGGGGAAGGGCGCACCGCTTCTACTTCCGGGAGGGGATGGAGATCCGCCACTACCACTTCGCGATGGAACTCTAGCCTTCGGCCCCGTGCCCCTCGTACAATCGCTCCTCCAGCGCCTCAGCCGAGACGTCCAGCCTCGCTAGCAGCCTGACGTCCGTCCCGTCTCTGTCGCCGAGAATTCCCAGAAGAACGTGCTCGGTACCGATGTAGTTGTCTCCCAGCCGCCGCATCTCCTTGTGCGCCTCGACCGGGGCATTCTTCGCCCGGGGTGAGAACGGGAGCGGCTGCCTTCCGGGATGCGCATCTCGAAGGCGTCGCCGGCCTGCTGGCGGATGTCTTCGAGGGGGATCCCGACCGAAGAGAGCGCCTCGGAGAGCATCGCCTCGGACTCTTCCCGCGCGGCTTCGAGCGTCACCCCCAGCGGCCTCCACGGCCCCGCGGGATTTGTCGGTCAAACGCGTGAACATCACGCCTCTCTTCCCTTCCTCACCGGCAAATCTCCGGGGTACTTCTCCTTTATCCTTCTCGCGTGCTTCTTGTGCACCGCCTGCCTGCTCACGCCCAGGACCTCGGCGATCTGCGCCCACGACCACCCCGCGGGTCCTGCGGTCCACCAACCTGCGTCTTCCTGCTTTCGTTCATGTGTCAACATTGGTTGACGATTGGTTTCGGATCGGTCGGCTAAAATGCCTCTTTGCGCAGGCCAGAGAGCAGAAGGAGCATGATGGGGCGCAGCGGGAGCGTGGAGCGCAAGACGGGCGAGACGTTCGTACGGGTGAGGCTGGAGCTCGACGGGGAGGGGCGGGCGGAGATCTCCACGGGCGTGGGGTTCTTCGACCACCTGTTGCACCTGCTGGCGCACCACTCCGGGATGGATCTCGAGGTGGAGGCAGAGGGCGACACGTGGGTGGACGACCACCACACCGTCGAGGACACCGGTCTGGTCCTGGGGCGGGCTCTCGATGAGGCTCTCGGTGACCGGTCGGGTCTGGTGCGCTTCGCCGACGCCTCTGCGCCCCTCATCGAGGCGCTCTCCACGGCGGTCGTGGACCTCGGCGGCCGGAGCCACCTCACCTGCAACCTGGGGGGGATGCCCGAGAAGATCGGGACGTTCGATACAGAGCTCTTCCCGGAATTCTTGCGGGCGTTCACCCAGTACGGGCGGTTCACGCTGCACCTCAACTGTCACTACGGGGAGAACGCCCACCACAAGGTCGAGTCGGGGGTGAAGGCCCTCGCGCTCGCCCTGAGGGCCGCGGCCGCCCGCCGTACCTCGGGCAGCGCCTCGACGAAGGGGGTGATCGATTGAGGAGCGTGGTCTTCGACCTCGGGGGCGTCCTCGTCGACTGGGACCCGCGCTACCTCTACCGCAAGCTCTTCTCCGACGAGGAGGAGATGGAGCGTTTCCTCTCTGAGGTGTGCTCGCCGCGGTGGAACCGGCAGCTCGACCTGGGACGGCCGTTCGAGGAGGCCGTCGCGGAGCTGCGCGCGAGGCATCCGCGCTACGCCCGGGAGATAGAGGCGTACCACAGCCGGTGGGGCGAGATGCTCGGCGGGCCCATCGCCGGGAGCGTGGAGCTCCTCGGGAGGCTGCGCGGGCGGGGCGTGCCGCTCTACGCGCTGACCAACTGGTCCTCGGAGACGTTCGCGATCGCCCGTAAGAGGTACGGATTTCTCGGGTGGTTCGAGGAGATCGTGGTCTCCGGCGAGGAGAAGGTCGCCAAGCCGGACCACGAGATCTACCGGCGGCTCGTCGAGCGGTGCCGCCTGGATCCTCGGAGCACGCTCTTCGTCGACGACGTGGAGGAGAACGTCGCGGCCGCGCGTTCCCTGGGCTTTTACGGGGTCGTCTTCCGGAACCCCGAAATGCTCGCGGAGGAGCTCGACCGCCTCGGGTTTCTGGAGAGCGGGGTAAGGGCCGGTGGTTGATGGGATGAGGGTCGCGGTCGCCGACTACGACGCGGGGAACACTCTCTCGGTGAGGAGGGCGCTGGAGAAGGTGGGCGCTCGGGTGGAGCTCACCCCGGACCCGGAGCGGTTCCTCGCCGCCGAGGCCGTGGTGCTGCCGGGCGTCGGGGCGTTCGGGGACTGCGTCAGGAAGCTGCGTGAACGGGGGCTGGATGGAGCGTGCCGGGAGGCGTACCGTTCCGGGAAGCCCTTCCTCGGGGTGTGCGTCGGGCTTCAGGTCCTCTTCGAGACCTCCGAGGAGTCGCCGGGGGTGGAGGGGCTCGGGATCCTGCCCGGACGGGTGGTCAGGTTCCACGGCGAGGATCTCAGGGTGCCGCACATGGGCTGGAACACCCTCTCGGTGGTCCGGGAGCATCCCGTGCTCGAGGGCCTCGATGGCGAGCATTTCTACTTCGTCCACTCCTACTATCCTGTGCCGGACAGGGGGGAGGATCTGCTCGGGGAGAGCGAATACGGTGGTCCCTTCTGCGCCGCCGTGGCGCGGAGCAGCCTGGTAGCGGTGCAGTTCCACCCGGAGAAGTCCAGCCGGGCCGGGCTCGCTCTCTACGAGAACTTCCTGCGCTGGGCCAGCGAGTTAAACGAAGGTAAAAGATAGGTTAACCCTGCGTAAGATCCCCCTTCCGGCCCATCACGGGCGGGTACGGCTGGTTTATCCTTGCGGCTGCTTGGGCGGGTCGGATCGAAAGGAATGAGGCCTTTTGAGCATCTGGGAAGCGTTCGTTCTGGCGCTGTTGCAGGGGGCGACGGAGATACTGCCGGTCTCGAGCCTGGGGCACGGGGTGATACTTCCCTCGCTGCTCGGCTGGGACGTGAATCAGGAGAGCCCCACCTTTCTGCCGTTTTTCGTTGTATTGCACCTCGGGACCGCCGCCGCGCTCTTCGCGTTCTTCCGGCGGGAGTGGTGGGCGATCATTCGGGGGTTCTTCCTCTCGCTATCAGAGCGCAGTCTCAGGGGCAACGAGGACGGGCGGCTCGCGTGGCTCGTGATCGTGGGGACCATACCCGCCGGTCTCGTCGGGCTTCTCTTCGAGAAGGGGCTCTCGGCCAACTTCGGCCGTCCGATGCTCGCGGCGATAGTCCTCGTCTTCAACGGGATCTTCCTCCTCGCCGGGGAGAGGATCAGGCGCAAGCGGATCAAGGAGGGAGCCTCCCAGCTCTCGTTCTGGCAGGCCGTGGCGGTCGGAACCTCGCAGGTCCTGGCGCTCATCCCCGGCATCTCGCGCTCGGGTGTGACGGTGGTCGGAGGGATGGCCTCCGGGCTCAAGGCGGAGGTCGCGGCGCGTTTCTCCTTCCTGCTCGCCACCCCGATAATCCTTGCCGCCGGGGTCCTGGAGGTGCCGAAGCTCGTCCGCTACGGCACCGCCCACACGCTCGAGGTGGCGCTCTTCGGCGGGGTGGTCGCAGGGCTCGCGGCCTACCTCTCCACGGCGGCCCTCATGTACCTGTTCAAGAGGCGGGAGATAGAGGCGCTGGGACCGTTCGGGTACTACTGCATCGCGGCGGGGCTCGTCGCGGCGGTCGTGCTCGGGCTGCGGTAGAGTAGGAGCGTGGAAGGCGGCACGTTCACCGTATTCCCCGCGATAGACCTGCGCGGCGGCCGCTGCGTGCGGCTCGTGCGGGGCGACTTCGGGCGCGAGCGGGCTTACGATGCGGATCCTGTTAGACGTGCTCTGGAGTGGGAGAGGCGTGGCGCGCGGGCGATACACGTCGTGGACCTCGACGGGGCCCGGGGAGGTCGTCCGGCGCAGCTCGACATCATCCGAGAGATCGCCCGCGCGGTCGAAGTGCCGTTGCAGGTCGGCGGGGGCATCCGCACCCTCGAAGATGCGCGGGGCGTGCGGGAGGCCGGGGCGGAGAGGGTCGTGGTCGGGACGGCGGCGGTGGAGGACAGGGGGCTACGGCTGCGGCTGCTGGACGAGTTGGGGAACGCGCTCGTCGTCGCGGTGGATGCGCGCGGTGGCGTCGTCGCGACCCACGGCTGGCTCCAGGAGAGCGGGGTGGGGGTAAGAGAGCTCGCGGCGGAGCTCGCTGCGGAAGGGGTCGCCTCGGTGCTCTTCACCGACATCGAGCGCGACGGGATGGGCGCGGGGGCGGCGCTCGAGGAGACGGCGGAGGTGGCGGGGATCATACCGACCATAGCGAGCGGCGGGGTGCGCGGCAGGGAGGACGTGGAGGCGCTCGCGCGCACGCCGGGGGTGATCGGGGCTGTGGTCGGGACCGCGCTCTACGAGGGTAAGGTCACGCTGGAGGAGCTTCTGGAGGCCGCGGACCGGCCGTAGGAGGGGCTCAGAGCTCCAGCGTGTTGCGCTTCTCTTCTCCCCGCTCGTACTTGGCGGATTGCAGGGTGCGCCAGGCGAGCTGGGAGAGGGCCTCGTCGGTGGGGCGGGCCTCCGATCCGGCCTCGGAGATCGCGCGCCGGGCCTTCTCGACCGCTGCGTCCAGCGCCGCGTTTATCTCGTAGGCTCGCGCCGCCTGGTACCTTATCCGGAGCTCCTGTTTGGAGGAGCCGTCCACGGCGAAGGCGAGCTCGTACTCCTCGGTCCGGCTCTCGAGGTCACCCACCCTTTTTGCGGTGCAGATCAGGGTAGCCATGCGCAGATACTAGCATCTGCGGGCGATCTTCGGGCTAAACTAGGTCCCGAAGAGAGTATGTGGGAGGTGTTCGCGGTGGATCTCGAGGCCCTCTACGGGGGATCGTTCGTGAACTGGGAGGCCGTGGGGGAGTCCTGGCAGAAGCACACCCTGCCCTCGCGGATGTTGTTGATCCGGGCGAGGGCATACCTGGAACGTTCCGGCCGTCCCGAGCTGCCGGAGCGGGTGGAGATCATCTCCCGGGCCCCGCTTCCGGAGGAGATAAGGCGGGCCTTCGCCTCCCCACCGGAGCCCGAGGACGAGGCGGCATCCTCTGCGTGGGGGGATTTCATCGACGCCGCGCTCGCCGCGGAGCTCGAGGTCGTCTCCTACGGGGAGCGACCGCCGATCCTGCACGAGCTCCGGGCCGGGCTCGAGAAGGCCGCGGAGGAGGCCGGCGGGCGCACGCCGCTCGGGAGGTGGTTTCTGGCCCGGCGTGAGGCCTTGCCCGGTAAGGATCTTCCCCCCGAGGCCGGCTACCTGCCGGTGTAGGTCGGCGGGGGAGGCGGTGTGCGAAGATAAAGGGATCAACTCGAGGGAATCGGAGAAAAGGGGGTGTTCATGGAGGCCATACCGAGCGCCAGCTACAGCCTCACGATAAGGGTCGAATACCCGCACCGGGCGGGGGCCCTGGGCCAGATCATGACCGCCATAGGCGAGGCCGGGGGGATAGTCGGGGCGGTGGACATCGTCAGGATGGGGCAGAAGCGCTCCATCCGGGACGTAACGGTCAACGCCCGCGACTCCGAGCACGGACGCAGGATCATCCAGGCCATAGAAGGGCTGCCGGAAGTGGAGATCGTGAACGTCTCGGACAGGACCTTCCTCATCCACCTCGGCGGCAAGATAGAGGTCACGCCCAAGCGCCAGCTCGCCACCCGCGACGACCTCTCGATGGCGTACACGCCCGGGGTGGCGAGGGTCTGCCGGGCGATAGCAGAGGACCCCGAACGTGCCTTCAACCTGACGATAAAGCGCAACACGGTCGCGGTGGTGACCGACGGGACGGCCGTTCTGGGGCTCGGGGACATAGGACCTGAGGCGGCGATGCCGGTGATGGAGGGGAAGGCGATGCTCTTCAAGACCTTCGCAGACGTGGACGCCTTCCCGATCTGTCTGGACACCAAAGACCCGGACGAGATCGTCTCCGTCGTCAGGAACATCGCCCCCACCTTCGGCGGGATAAACCTGGAGGACATCTCCGCGCCGCGGTGCTTCGAGATCGAGGAGCGCCTCAAGCGGGAGCTCGAGATCCCGGTCTTCCACGACGATCAGCACGGGACGGCGGTGGTGACGCTCGCCGCGCTGATCAACGCCCTGAAGATAGTCGGCAAGGAGATGGAAGACATCAAGGTCGTCGTGAACGGCGTCGGGGCCGCGGGGGTGGCGTGCGCGAAGATGCTCTTGGCGGCGGGCACGAGGAACATCATCGGCTGCGACCGCAGAGGCATCATATACAGGGGGCGTGAGGGACTCGACACCTCCAAGGGCTGGTTCGCGGAGAACACCAACCCCGAGGGTCTCAGGGGCACGCTCGCGGACGCCATGGAGGGGGCGGACGTCTTCCTCGGGCTCTCGGCGCCCGGCGTGTTGAAGGTGGAGCACGTGAAGAAGATGGCGCGGGATCCTATCGTCTTCGCGATGGCCAACCCGGACCCGGAGATAAGGCCCGAGGAGGCCGCCGGACACGCCAGGATCGTCGCCACCGGCAGGAGCGATTACCCGAACCAGATCAACAACGTCCTCTGCTTCCCGGGCATCTTCCGGGGGGCGCTCGACGTGCGGGCGCGCGGCATCGACGAGGAGATGAAGCTGGCCGCGGCCCGGGCTATAGCCGGGGTGATCTCCGAAGACCAGCTCTCGGAGGACTACATAATCCCCTCCGTCTTCGACGAGCGGGTGGCGCCGGCGGTGGCCGAGGCGGTGGCCGAGGCGGCCCAGAGGAGCGGCATGGCGCGCAAGGTCGAGGACAGGAACGAGGTGGGGATCACTTCTTCGGGCTTCTGAGTTCTTCCGGCGGGCTTAAAATCTCGGTGTGGCGAGGTTCTGCCAGATATTCGTCTGCGCCAACGAGGGAGAGGGCCGGTGCGGCTCGAAAGGGGGCGGCGAGATCCTGGGCCTCCTCAGGGAAGAGGCGAGGCGCCGGGGGCTCTCGCCTTCGGTGGTGCTCCCCAACGTCTGCACCCGGCGGCACCACGAGGGGCCTGTCGTCTTCGTCTTCCCGGACGACGTGTGGTACACCCGCGTCCGTCCGGAGGACGTGCCCGAGATAGCCGAGAGGCATCTCTCAGGCGGATGAGGATGAAAAGCCCAGCCTCCCCAGCACGGGATCGAGGGTCCAGTCGGAGAGGGTGAGCAGCCGGCCCTCCCTGCTGCGCATGTAGTACAGGAGTATGCTGCGGTAGAGCACCTGCGCCGCGGGTCCTCTCATGCGGATACCCAGCGCCTCCGCCACGGCGTTGCCGGGTCCCAGCCCCACCACGTACCCGCGGTCGAAGAAGCGGAACGGGGGGCGTTTGATCCTCCTCTGCCTGCGGCCCAGATCCCGGGCTACGTAGGGGCCCTGCTGAACGGCGACGGAGGCCGTGGGGGGAAGGGGACCGTGGTTCGGAGCCTCGCAGAGCGCCGAGTCGCCGAGGACGTAGACCTCCGGGTGGTGGGGGAGCGTGAGGTTGCCGCTCACCCGCACCCGTCCGGACCGATCGTGCTCGCCGGGGAGTGATCTGACGAGCGGGCTGGCCTCGACTCCGGCCGTCCAGATCTTCACCGGGGCCGGGATCTTCTCGCCGCCGGCCCTCACCCCCTCCGGGTCGGCTTCGTCGACGAAGTGCCCGAGCCTGACCTCCACGCCCATACGCTGTAGCTCCTCCACCGCGACCGAATGGAAGTACGGGGAGAGCCACCCGAGGAGCCTGTGCTCCCCCTCGATGAGGTGCACTTTGGGCAGGGGATCCGGCTTGCGCCCGACCAACCTTCGCAGGTGGGAGAACAGGCTCGCCACCTCGGCGGCGAGCTCGACGCCGGTGGCCCCGCCACCGACGATGGCCACGGAAGGGGGTACGGCACCGCCCCGGCGGGCGTCCTCCCACCTTCGGGCCAGCTCGTCGCGGAGCCAGAGCGCGTCCTCGAGCGACCAGAACGTCCCGACGTGCCCCTCCAGATGTCCTGGAGGTGCGGCGGGGACGCTACCCGGGGTCAGGACCAGCGTCTCGTAGCCGATGCTCCGCCCATCCGAGGTGTGGAGCGTGCGCCTTTCGAGGTCTACCCCTTCCACTTCCGCCCGCAGGAAGCCGCAGCGCCCCCGGCAGAGCGGCTCCAGGGGTGAGAGCAGGCTCTCCGGGTGCACCCTGCCCGAGACCACCTCGTGGACGAGCGGGATGAAAGGGTGGCGCTCCGCCCTGTCGATGAGCAGGGTGGCGCCCGGACGACGCAGCGCGGCGGGGAGGTTGCGTACCAACGAGGCCCCCGCGAAGCCTGCCCCCACGATCACGAGCCGCGCTCTGTGGTCCAAGATCGCCTCCGAGTCTCTTCGCATCCTCCGTGGAGGGAGTGAGTATAAAGCCCCCGCACGGCGGAGGTCAGGGAGTGGCTTTACAAAACCGCATATGATACGTAAACTCTATTAAGCTGGGGAACCGGGGCACAGCACCCGGCATTCGGGGAGGTTTTGGGGAACAGGTGGGCTGAGCCCGCTGTAGCGGGCCTGGAAGAAAGGGGCCATCCATGCAGAAGGAGATGGAGGGCACCCCGGGGTTCATAGTGAGGCACACCAGCCGTCGCCTCGGGAGTCTCGACCGGCGGGAGGCTTGTGAGCGTCTGATCTCCGGGAGGATATCCTTCTCCGAGTTCGTGGATCAGGGTGGCGAAGGCTTCCGGGAGCTTCTGGAGTTCATGATCGATTACGACCTGCATCCGGGGCGTCCCGAGGAGGTGCTCTTCTGCATAGACTGTTACGCGAAGCCTGGGGAGAGAGCGGTTTTGCGCGAGCAGCTTCGAGACCTCTACCGTATAGTACCCGGAGCCGGGAGTGCCGGATTTCAGGGCGCATAGCGGTTAGAATCTCCTATCGTGCGGCGGGGATCGCCGCAGGGACGTGCAGGCTTTTGAAGAGAAAGGCTCTCTCTGGTATGAGCGAGGAAGTGCAGAAGCGGCTGATAACCATACTCTCCTCGGCCCTCTCCTCGATCATGGCGAGCCGACTCTCCGAGAGGCTCATAGACCTTCCGGAGGAGCGGGGCGTCAAGGACGACGTGAAGGAGGCCCTGCTCAGGGCGGGGTTCACGGTCACGGCCACCATCGCCGCCTCCGTCATCGTGCGCAACGTCGTCGGCAGGAGGTGGAGCTCTTAGGCTGAGTCCCGGCGTGGCCGGGGGTGAGGAGATGCGATGGGCGTGATCGTCGCCACGATCGTCCTCATAGCGTGCCTGCTCGCGTTCTCGTCGCTCGTTCTGGGGCGTGTCACCGACGAGGTCGAGAACCCGAGAGGGGAGGACTACGTGGAGCTCGAGGGCTCCATGATCCGTTACCGGGTGCGGGGCGAAGGCCCACCGGTGCTCCTCGTGCACGGCTGGCTCTCGTCCTCGCGGGTCTGGGAGGTCCTGGCCGGGGCGCTGGAGGACCGCTTTACCGTATATTCCCTGGATCTCAGGGGATTCGGGGAGTCGGACAAGCCGCTCTCGGGGTACGGGATCCGCTACGGCAGCCGGCTCCTCTACGCCTTCTGCGCCTACTTCGGGCTTTCCAGGGTCTCGGTGGTCGGCCACGACCTCGGTGGGACGATGGCGGTGAAGCTCGCCGCCGATCATCCGGAGATGGTCGAGCGTCTCGTGCTCGTCTCGGCTCCGGCGGACGGGGGACAGATCGACCTTCCCACCCCGCTCTGGCTCGCCACCCTGCCCGTGATCGGGCCTCCCTTCTACCTTCTCGGCCGGCGTGCCGGGTGGCTGCGGAGGATGTGGCTGCGCCCGTTCGTCACCGACCGCAAGGCGCTCACGCAGGAGGTCCTCGAGGATGCCGGGCGGTCGACCCCGGCCGCCGTACGCCGGACGCTGGTCATGGCGAGGCGTGAGCTCTCGCGCGGCAGGATACCGCGTCAGGCACGCTCCGTCGGATGCGGGGTCCTCCTCGTGACCGGGGACGACGATTACATAGTCGACCCGGAGGCGGCCAACGACTGGTCCGGGAGCATGCCGCAGGCCAGGGTGAGCGTCATCGAGGGGTGCGGTCACCTGCCCATGGTCGAGTACCCCGAGGAGTTCTGCTCGCTGGTGCGCGGGTTTCTCTGCGAAGAGCAGGGAGGATGGACCCCGTCTCGGGAAGAGGCTGGTGAGCCCGGCCCCTCCAAAGTACCGCGGGACGATCTCGACGAGACGATGGACCTCGTGGAGGAGGACGATCCGGCGGAGGGCCGCAGGGGCCTGCCGGAAGGGATCTTCGAGTGGCCGTCCGATCTCGACGAAGAGCGTCGCAGGCGCGGCGGGGAGGGTCCTCCGGGCCGCTAGGAGAGGCGCTTTTTCAGGTAGACCCAGTAGCGAACGCCCAGAAAGCTCGACGTGACGAGCGATCGTTCTCTGGAGATCGCCTCGTAGCCCGCGCTCTCGTAGAGCTCGATCGCCGGCCGGTTCACGCCGCTCACGTGCAGACCGGCAGACCGCTTCCCGGCCCTGCGACCCAGTTCCTCGGCCTCTCTGAGCAGGCTGCGCGCGAGGCCCCGCCTGCGGCAGTCCTCGTCCACCACCAGCCGCTCGATGTACGCCTCCGAAGGGTTCACCCGGTAGCGCGGATAGGAGAGCAAAAACATCGACCAGCTCGCCCGCCAGAAGCCCAGGGAGTCGCGCAGCGCCTGCCAGAGGCCCTGCGCCAGCTCTTCCTCTCGTGAGATCCCCGTGCGGACGCCGACGCTCGCGGCGATCCCGTCGGCCGGGGGGTCCCGGTCGACGACGAGCGTGCTGACCCCGCCGAGCTCGTGCTCCAGCTCGATCCACCGGCGCATGATCTCCCCGGCTTCGGACATTCGACCGCCGAAGATGGGCTCGAACTGGTCCCTGAAGCCCTCGACGACGAGGGTGGCCACGGCCTGGAGGTCCCCGGGACCGGCGAGGCGCACGGTGTGGTGTCCGGCGTGCATCCTCTCAGGATACTACCAGAGAGAGCGCGCTGGGGTGTCCTGCCCTCAGCCGATGAGCCTGCGGCGCATGATGCGTACCGGCAGCGCCGCCAGCAGGGCGGTGAAGACGACGATCCAGAGCAGGTCCACGAGCGTGCCCGCGGACGGGCCCTGCGCCAGGGCCCGGCAGACGTTCACCGCGTGGTAGAGGGGGGTGAGCCAGGCGATCTGGGGCACGGGAGCCGGGAAGTTCTCCACCGGGAAGAAGATGCCGCTGAAGAGGAAGAGCGGCGTGATCACGAGCGTGAAGTAGTAGGCGTAGTAGTCTATGCGCTCTATCAGGCTGGTGAAGAGCATGCCCATCACGCTGAAGGTGACCCCGGTGAGGAACAGGAACGGCGGGATCAAAAGCCCCCACCACGACGTGATCAGGGGGCTCCCGGGCAGGAAGAGCTCGCCTATCGCCACGAGCACGGCGAGGAAGCCCGTACCGTAGAGCGCGGACCGCGTGCCGGCCCACAGGTACTCCCCGACGACCACGTCCTCGGCGTTGACCGGGGTCGCGACTATGGCGTCGAAGATCCGGTCGATCTTCAGCTTCACGAAGGTGTTGTAGGTGCTCTCGAAGGAGGCCGCGAACATTGCGTTGGAGGCGAGCAGCCCCGGCGCGATGTACTGCACGTAGCTCTCGCCGCCTATCCCGCCCTGCCTTATGTAAGCTCCGAGCCCGAGCCCCATGGCCGCCAGGTAGAGCATCGGCTCGACGAAGTTGGGGAAGGTGAGGGTCTTCCAGTACTTGCCGAAGATGGTCATCTCCCGTTGCCAGACGCGGTAGGAGCCGCGTGGCGAGGGCCACCTCACGCCCCTCATCAGTCGGTGAGCCTCCTTCCGGTGAGCCTGAGGAAGACGTCTTCGAGATCCGCCCTGCGGTAGGTGGTGTTCTCGGCCTCGAGCCCCGAGGCACGTACCTTCTCGAGCAGCGGCTCGGCTTCTTCGGCGTAGACGAGCAGGGTGTCCCGGGTGCTGCCGTACTCCACGGCGTCGGCGTCCTCCTCGAGTAGTTCGGAGAGGGCTTCGAGCGTGCCCGCATCGGCGTTGAACTCCAGGACCTGCGGGCTCACGTGCCGCTCGATGAGCTCTTCGGGTGTGCCTTCGGAGATTATCCTCCCACCCCACATGATGACCAGCCGGTCGCACAGGCGGGCGGCCTCCTCCATGTAGTGGGTGGTGAGGATGAGCGTCTTCCCCCGGGCGGCCAGCTCGCGCAGGCGCTCCCAGACGAGGTGTCTGGCCTGCGGGTCGAGGCCGGTGGTCGGCTCGTCCAGGATGAGCAGGTCCGGGTCGTTGACGAGCGCCCGGGCGATCACCAGCCGGCGCTTCATCCCGCCGGAGAGGTGCTCGACCGCCGAGTCGGCCTTGTCCTTGAGCTCCATGAACGCGAGGAGCTCGTCCACCCGTCGCTCGATGACCTTCTTCGGGAGGTCGAAGTAGCGACCGTAGACGATGAGGTTCTCCCGCACCTTCAGGTCGTCGTCGAGGTTGTTCTCCTGCGGAACGACCCCGATGCGCCGCTTCACCTCCCGCTCGTCGCGGCGCACGTCTAGCCCCACGACCTCGAGGGTGCCGCCGGTCGGGACCGCCGAGCAGTAGATCATGCGCATCGTGGTCGTCTTGCCGGCTCCGTTCGGACCCAGAAACCCGAAGCATTCCCCCCGGCGGACCTCGAAGTCGATCCCGCGTACGGCCTCGAACTCGCCGTAGTTCTTGCGCAGATCACGCGCGGAGACCGTGGTGCGTGCACCGTCCGCCGCCGTCGTCTCTGGGATGGACTTCAACTTCCCGTACGGTCCCTTCTTCTCGACTCCGTTGTCTTCGCCTGGAGAAGAATACTACCCCATGCGGTGGCGGGAGCCACCCCTGTTCTTCCTGCAGGGGGGGCTTGCTGGTAGAATCCGAGGCTGGGTTCTGCAGGAGATGGAGACGTGCGGAGGAGGGTGGCCGTATCATGCTCGGAAGGTTCCCTACACGAGAGGCGAGAACATGCGGATGATACTGGCCGTCCTCGCGGTGCTTGGTCTCCTCGCGGCCTCCGGCTGCGGGCAGAGCGGGAGCGCGCAGCGGGGCCACTCCGCAGCGCAGACGAAGAGCCACCCCGTCTCCCAGTCCACCCACCAGCGGACCGGGCCCCAGAAGAAAAAGAGCCCGGATGCGAAGCACGAGAAGAAGGGTGGCAAAAAGTCGTCCACGGCTTTGATAAAGCACCCGCCGAGCGACCCGACGCTCTACCTGACCATCCCCAAGCTCGGCATCTACGGGGACACGGTCGCCAACACGGATTCCGAGGCGGTCATGAACCAGGAGGCGATAAAGCTGCCCGCGACCGGCTTCCCCTGGCAGAAGGGGGCCAACACCTACATAGCCGGGCATCGCATAGGGTACGCCGGCACCCAGAGCTACTACCAGTTCTACGAGCTGCCCGCGATGAAGCCGGGTGATAAGGTCATCCTGAGAGACGCCGACGGCAACACCTACGACTACGTCGTCACCCGGGTGTTCGCCGTCACCCCGCAGCAGGTCTCGGTCACCGAGCCGGTGCCGGGGCAGACAACGGTCACGTTGCAGACCTGCATCACCTCGCTCAACGACTGGTGGACCATAGGCCCGGCGATGTACTCCTCCTCGCCGAGCCTGGACCGGCTCATCGTGCAGGCGAAACAGGTCGCGATCCATCCGGCCGGGAAGAAGGGGTGATCTCACCTTGCGCATAGTGCAGATGTCGGACATCCATGTCGGCCCGAGCCTCTTCCGACCCGACCTGCTCGAGGCGGCCATAGAGGAGACGAACGCCCTACGGCCCGACCTGGTGGCGATAGCCGGGGACCTCACCACCGACGGCTACCGGCGGGAGTTCGAGGAGGCGAAAGGTTATCTCGACCGCATAGAGTGCGAGAACGTCTGCGTGATAATGGGCAACCACGACGCCCGCAGCGTCGGATACCGGCACTTCGAGGACATCTTCGGGATGCGGGAGTGGTCGAGGGTCGTGAGGGTGCCGGAAGGGGAGGCGAAGGTCGTCGGGCTCGACTCGACCAAGCCGGACCTCGACGAGGGGGAGGTCGGCCGGGAGCACTACGCCTGGCTGGACTCCGAGTTCCGCGGCTGGGAGAGGGGGCCGAAGATCCTCATCGTCCACCACCACATCCTCGCCGTCCCCGGCACCGGACGCGACGTCAACAACCTGCGCGACGCGGGGGACGTGATGGCGATCCTGCGCGAGCTCAAGGTGGACATGGTGCTCGCCGGACACCGGCACGTGCCGTGGGTCTGGAGCATCTCGGGGGTGAGGATAGTGCACTCCGGTACCGTATCGTGCATGCGGGTGCGCGGGACCAGCCCCCCGACCTACAACGTCATAGACCTCGACGAGGAGAGCGTGAGGGTGACCCTGCGGGAGCCCGGCGGGAAGGAGGAGCCGCTCGCGAGCTTCGCCCGCCGGGCCCCCTCGACGAGCCGCTTCTACCCGGACATCGAGCGCTACGTCCGCTACGACAAGCTGCCGTTTCAGCCCTGAGAGGAGGCCAGGAGCCTGAGGCCCTCCTGCTGTCCGGTCTTCTCGAAAGCCTTTCTCAGGAGTTCGCGTCCTTCCTCGCGCTCCTCCTCGGAGCGGGCCTTCTGCTCGATGGTGCGGATGGTCTCCTCGATGGAGTCCTCGTCGAAGACGATCCCCGGTATGTCGATTATGACCTCCCGGAGCTGACGGTAGATGAAGTCCGGCTCGCCGGCGTAGGCCCAGCAGTTTCGCGCCAGCACCCACGCCCAGCCCTTCATCCGGATCGTCTGCTCCACGTCCTCGTCTTCGAGGTCGTAGAGCTCTATCCGCATGCGGTTCTCGGTGAGGACCTCGGGTTTTATCCGCGCTTTTGCCGGCATGCCCCTACTTTATCAGACCCTGCTCCTTGAGAAACTGCCGGGCCACCTGGTCCGGGTCCTTGTGGTCTAGGTCGACCTCGCCGTTGAGGCGGCGCATGGTCTTCGCGCTCAGGTGCGAGGAGACCTCGTCCAGGATTTTCTTTATCTCCGGGTGCTTCTTGAGCACGCTCGTGCGCACGACCGGAGCCGGCTGGTACCAGGGCCAGATGTGCTTGGTGTCCTTGAGGACCACGAGCTTCGGCGAGCGCAGCTGGCCGTCGGTGGTGAAGCCTATCCCGACATCCCCCTCGCCGCGCAGGACGCCCTGGTAGCGGAGCCCGATGCTGTTGACCACGACCGTCTTCTTGAAGTTCATGTTCGGGTAGTGGCGCTTTATGTTCGGGAAGCCGTCCTGGCGGTGCTGGAACTCGGAGAACGAGTAGAAGACCAGGTGCGGGGAGGCTTTAGCGAGGTCGGAGAGCGTCTTGAGGTGGTACTTCTCGGCCACCGGTTTCCTGACGAAGATGCCGTAGGTGTTGTTGTAGGGGGCGGGCTGGAGCATCGTGTCCGACGGGTTGCGCGCGGCGTAGAGCTTCTTCGCCTCCTGGTAGGTCGCCTGCGGGGTCTTCGGTGTCTTGCTCTTGTGGAAGACCGCCTCGAGGGAGGTCCCGGTGTACTCCGGGTAGAGGTCTATCTGACCCCTCTGCAGCGCCCGGTCGCAGATGGCGACCGAACCGAGGTTCATCTTCTTCTGCACCCGGAAGCCGTGGGCCTTGAGGGCGTCGGCGTACATGTTGCCGAGGATGATCTCCTCGGTGAAGTTCTTCGAGCCGACGGTGATGACGGGTCCCTTGCCCCCGGAGGAGCCACCGCTCGCCTGCGGTCCGTTCCCGCTGCTCGAGCCGACGTTGCCGCAGCCGCCGAGGATCAGGGCCGCGAGCAGCGCCGCGGCGAGGATCAGCCACTTCTTCTTGCGTACCACACCGGTGCGTCGCACCATGCTCTTCTCCTTATCTTTTCGCCTGACGTCTTTTCGCCACCTTCAGGCCCTCGGGGGTGAAGACCCTCTCGAGCGCACCGAAGACGACCTCGGTTACGATCGCGAGCGCCGCGACCGTGAAGGCTCCGGCGAGCAACACGGGCGTGCTGCTGAGCTGGAAGCCCTCGACGATGATGTCCCCGAGCCCACCGCCCCCGATGAACGTCGCCAGGGTCGCGCTCGCCACGATCTGCACCGCCGAGGTGCGTATCCCGGCGAAGATGACCGGGGCCGCTATCGGGAGCTGGATACGGGTGAGGATCTGCAGGTTCGAGAGACCCATGCCCTTCGCCGCGTCCACCACCTCCCGGCTGACCTCCCTCAGACCCGTGGCGGCGTTGATGAGAATGGGAGGGATGCCGAGCGCCGCGAGCGCGACGAGCGCGGGTGCGAACCCGAAGCCCAGGAACGGCATCGCGAGCGCGAGCAGCGCCAGCGAGGGGACCGCCCGCCCGATGTTGCCGATGTTTACGGCGATGAGGGATGCGACCGGGGAGCGGTTCACCAGGAGCGCGAGCGGCACCGAGATCGCGACGGCCACGAGGAGCGCCGCCGCCGAGAGCTCGACGTGTCGCGCGACCGCGCCGGGGAACTCGGGGCGCCCGAAGACCCGGAACAGTCCTCCCATCATCCCCTCCTCCCGGCGGCGCGGGCCCAGGGCCTGAAGTAGTGCTCGATCCCGAGCAGCAGGAGGTCCGCCGCCACCGCGAGCGCGGTGGCGAGGATGGCGCCGGTGATCACCATCGTCGGGAAGCTGCGGTCTATCCCGTCGAAGATGAGCGCCCCGAGCCCCCCGCCCGCGACGTACGCCCCGATGGTCGCTATCCCGATCACGGTGACGGTCGCTATGCGGATGCCGGCGATGATCACGGGCAGCGCGAGCGGCAGCTCGACCTTGAGCAGGATCTGGCCCTCGGTCAGCCCCATCCCTCTCGCCGCGTCTATCGTCTCGGGAGGGACCGAGTCTATCCCGGCGACGACGTTGCGTATGAGCACCAGCAGCGAGTAGGCCACGAGCGCTATGATCACGGCCTTCGGACCGACCCCCACCCCCGGCACGACGACGAGGATGGCGAAGAGCGCGAGGCTCGGGATCGTGTAGAGCACCCCCGTCACGAGCGTCACCGGGGCGTAGGCCTTGCGGTAGCGAGCCACGAGCACGCCGGTCGGGAGCGAGATCACGAGCGCTATCGCGACCGAGACGAAGGAGAGGTAGACGTGCCCGACGAGGGCCGGGATGATCTCCGAGGTGAGATGGGAGCGCACCCAGGACCAGTCGAAGAGCGGCCCCTCGAGCCCCTGCAGGGCGATCACGCCTCCCCTCCCCGGCTTCCCAGCGTACGCTCTATCGCCCGCAACGTGAGCAGCTTCCTCTCGCTTCCGTTCTCCACGACGGCGGCCTCCACCCCCGCGCCGACTAGCTGCGAGAGGGCGTCCCGCACGGTGGGATCTCCTTTTATGCGGGGCAGCCCCATCCCCGCACCCTCCGCGCTCTCGAGCTCCATCTCCGAGACGCGCGAGAGCGAGAGCCGCTTGAGTATCCTGTCCTCCCCGACGAAGGAGGCGACGAAGTCGGAGGCAGGGCTCGTGAGGATGTTCTCCGGGGTGTCGTACTGGGCCAGGACGCCGCCCTGCTCCATTATGGCGATCCTGTCGCCCATCTTTATCGCCTCGTCTATGTCGTGGGTGACGAATACTATGGTCTTCCGGATCTCCTGCTGGATCTTCAGAAACTCGTCCTGCAACCTCTCGCGCGTGATCGGGTCCACCGCCCCGAACGGCTCGTCCATGAGCATGATCGGGGGATCCGCCGCCATCGCCCGCGCCACCCCGACCCGCTGCTGCTGACCGCCGGAGAGCTCCGACGGATAGCGGTCGCGGTAGTCGCCGGGGTCGAGCCCGACCATCTCCAGGAGCTCGTCCACCCGCTTCCTTATCCGCTCCTTGCTCCAGCCGAGAAGCTGCGGGACGGTGGCGATGTTTCCGGCTATCGTGCGGTGCGGGAAGAGCCCTATCTGCTGGATCGCATACCCTATCTTGCGCCGCAGCTCCGTCCCGCTCATGGAGGTGTTCGGCTCGCCGTCGATGAGGATCTCGCCGCTCGAGGGCTCGATGAGCCGGTTTATCATCCGCATGCTCGTCGTCTTGCCGCACCCGGATGGCCCCACCAGCACGCATATCTCCCCGTCGGGGACCTCGAAGGAGAGATCCTTCACCGCCGCGCTGCGCGAGCCGGGGTAGAGTTTGCTTA
This sequence comes from Rubrobacter sp. M3-4, assembly GCF_059772285.1. NCBI lineage: Bacteria > Bacillati > Actinomycetota > Rubrobacteria > Rubrobacterales > Rubrobacteraceae > Rubrobacter > Rubrobacter sp. M3-4. The sequence goes on along the minus strand of NZ_JCBAJP010000014.1, from coordinate 15,272 downwards.
CTTCTCTAAACTCGATCATTGCATCTCCTGCGCGTCCAGGGGTAGTACCCACCATCGCAGGGCCTGAGACCTTCGCTCGCCACGACTCCTCCAGAAAACTGCTTGCGGACAGTTCCGCATAAGTATAGAGATGTTTCGGCTCCTCTGCGGGCGGTTCTCTTACTTGCCTCGTCCCACGCCGAGCAGCAGGTAGAGGATGAAGTAGCCTATCACCGCGGCGAGCGCGCTGGCGTAGAACGGGTTCTTCTCCACGAGGCTGCGGCTACCTCCGGAGAGCGGCAGGGCGTTCAGGAGCGCACCGGCCGGGGATTCCAGTATCGCCCCGAGGCCGTAGACGGCCCGGGTGAAGCCGTTGGTGGAGGGGGAAACGCCGACGAAGGAGGCGCCCAGGTGCAGCAGGATGACCAGGATCACGAGCACGAGTATGGTCCTTATGAGCGCCACGGTCCTCGGGCTACCTTCCCCGCTCTCTACGGTTCACAGCCGGGTAGTATACCGGCTCGGCCCGACCTTGCGGGAGGGGACTACCGGCGCGCCATGGCGCGCCGGTAGTCCTTCATGGCCGAGAGCAGCTCCTCCCAGCTCCTCTCCGGGGACTCGATCCGGTTGCCGTAGAGGGAGAACTTGTGCACCAGCTCGTGGATCGCCGTCTCGTCGTCCGAGATGCAGCGCACCTGCGCCACCACGAGCACGTCCCAGTCCTCCTCCTCCTTGATGTTGTTTATCGCCTCCTTGAGCGCCGGCTTGTGGTAGAGGAGCTTGCCGGGGGCCTCGAGATCCTCGTAGGAGGCCACCTGCTGGTAACCCATCTTCCCGATGTACTCCTCCACGGAGGCGATCTGCTCCTCGCGCGGGGGCAGGGTGTGCTCGGGATCCGTCCTTACATAGTATGCCGCTCGTACCATGCGCCAGATGATAGCACGGGTGCTGTCTGGTATGATTCAACCCGAGAGGAAGGCGTCGGGACGTGGCGCAGTCTGGTAGCGCACTCGGCTGGGGGCCGAGTGGTCGCCGGTTCAAATCCGGCCGTCCCGACTACCTCTTTTGCTCTGGAGGATACGACGGAAAGGCCTTGAGGGAGCTTTGGGGACGCTGGATCTTCTGCTGGGGATCGTAGGGTTCATGGTCCTGATCGCGGTCTTCTTCTTCGGCGGCTTTCTCCTTCTGGACTACCTCTGGGGCCGCCGGGGCGGCGACCTCTAGGCCACACCGGGCTGCGTTTGATCCCCGTTCTCGACGATCTGAGGCTGGTCTCCGTCGGGCGGCTGGTGCTGCACGAGGCGCACGACGTTGGGAGGCTCGCCGCGCTCAAGGAGCGGATGCTCACCGAGGGGGTACAGCGCAACCCGATCATCGTCTCACCCTTCGGCGGGGACTATCTGGTGCTCGACGGGGCGCACCGCCTGCGTGCCCTCTCGGAGCTCGGGTGCACGATGGTGCTCGTGCAGCTCGCGGAGCTTCCAGCGAGGGTGGAGAGCTGGTCGCATCTGGTCGACGAGCGGGTGGTGCGCCGGGCTCTGGGGGAGATGGACTGGGTGGAGGTGGGGAGGGAGGGGTGGTTGTTCTCGGTCGTCTTCTCCTCCGGGGAGGAGGTCTTCGTGAAGCCTGCGCGGCCGGGGATCCCGGCCGAGATCGATCTGCTGTGGGCGTTGCAGCGAGGGTACCCGAAGGGTGCGCCGGTACGTCGGGTGGAGTCCGGGGTGCCTCTCGAACCTCCCTCGGGGGAGGCTCTGGTCCGCTACCGGCGGTTCACGCCGGAGGAACTGCACCAGGTGGTCCGGCTGGGGAAGGTCCTGCCGGCGGGGATCACACGCTTCCGAATCCGTGAGCGGGTGCTCGGCGTCTGCTTCCCGCTCGAGAAGATGTACTCCGGGGACGAAGCCGGCCGCAGCGCCGAGCTCAAGAGCTTCGTCCGGCGGATGTGGGAGGGGGGCAAAGTCCGGCGCTACGAGGAACCGGTGGTGCTCTTCGAGTAGTGCCCGGGAGCGAGTTTAAAAACCCTGGGGGCATGTGCTACATTGCTGAAGTGAGAGGCGGCCGAGTATTCTCACGGAGCGAGGAGGCTCCCGCCGGGTTGCCGGCTGGAGGTGAGGCTGCGAGAGTTTTCCGGATGATCCCGTCTGTAAGAGAGGAGTTGTTGTGACGGCCACGGTCGTGCTCGGGCTCGCCTGGGGAGACGAAGGCAAGGGAAGGGTCTGCGACGTGCTCGCCGCCGATGCGGGCCACGTCGGGCGCTACTCCGGAGGCAACAACGCCGGGCACACCGTACGCGTCGGCGACGAGGAGTTCAAGGTGCACCTCATCCCCTCGGGGATAGTCCGCGAGGGGGTCATCTGCACCATCGGCAACGGGGTCGTCGTCAACCCGCAGGTGCTCGAGCAGGAGGTCGAGGCGCTCGAGAAGCGTGGTGTGGAGGTACGCAGCCGCCTCAAGGTGGACGGGAGGGCGCACCTGATCCTGCCGTACCACATCCGGCTCGACTCCCACCGCGAGAAGGCGCTCGGCAAGGCCAAGATAGGGACGACCAACCGCGGCATAGGCCCCGCCTACGAAGACAAGGTCTCGCGCGTGGGCATCCGGGTGCAGGACATCTTCGACGAGGGTATCCTGAGGACCAAGCTGAAGGCCGCGCTGCGCGAGAAGAACGCCATCTTCGAGGGCATCTACGGCGAGGAGCCCTTCGAGGTCGAGGAGCTCGCCTCCTACCTGCTCTCCTTCAGGGATCTCCTCTCCCCGATGATAGACGACACCGGCGCCAGGCTGCGCCGGGCGCTCGATCGCGGGGAGCAGGTCCTGCTCGAGGGCGCCCAGGCCACGCTGCTGGACAACGACCACGGCACCTACCCCTTCGTCACCTCCTCCAACCCCTCCATCGGAGGGGCGTGCGTCGGCGCGGGGATACCGCCGCGTTACCTCGACCGGATCGTGGGGGTCACCAAGGCGTACACCACCCGGGTCGGGGACGGGCCGTTCCCGACCGAGCTCTTCGACGAGACCGGCGACAGGATAAGGGAGGCCGGCCACGAGTACGGCACGACCACCGGAAGGCCCCGACGGGTCGGGTGGCTGGACCTGCCCGCCATAAAGTTCTCCGCCCGGCTCAACGGCATCACGCACCTCGCGATCACGCTGCTCGACGTGCTCTCGGCCGTCGAGGAGGTGAAGATCTGCGTCGGATACGAGGTGGACGGCAGGAGGACCGACGAGTTCCCGATGAGCCAGACCGATCTGCACCACGCCCGGCCCGTCTACAAGACGCTCCCCGGCTGGCAGGAGGACATAACCGGCTGCCGGATGCGCGGTGACCTTCCGGAGGCTGCGCAGGAGTTCGTCGGCTTCGTCGAGGCGGAGGTCGGGGTGCCGCTGTGCATGATCAGCGTCGGCCCCGAGCGTGAGCAGGCGATCGTCGAGAAGATAGGGGCCTGAAGAGGTGCGCGTCATGGTGGTCGGCAGCGGGGGACGCGAGCACGCCCTGGTCGAGGCGCTGGCCGCGAGCCGTCTCGAGCCCGAGATGTACGCCGCGCCGGGCAACCCCGGCATGGCGGGCATAGCGAAGACCGTGGACATCCCCGCCTCTGACCTCACCGCCCTGCGGGACTTCGCCAGGGAGAACGGGATCGACCTGACCGTCGTCGGTCCGGAGGATCCGCTCATCGGCGGGATCGTGGAGTGCTTCTCCGAGGAGGATCTCGCGGTCTTCGGCCCCTCGCGGGCCGCCGCGAGGATAGAGGGGTCGAAGGTCTTCGCCAAAGAGCTGATGCGTCACGCCGGGGTCCCGACGGCCGACTTCGAGGTCTTCGACCGGGAGGAATCGGCTCTCGCCTACCTGTACTCGACCGAACGTTATCCGCTGGTGGTCAAGGCGGATGGGGCTGCTGCGGGCAAGGGTGTGACGGTCGCCAGGGCGCGCGAGGAGGCCGAGGAGGCCGTGAGGGCCTGCTTCGGCGGGAAGTTCGGGCCGGCGGGCCGGCGCATCGTGATCGAGGAGTGCCTGGAGGGGCGGGAGGCTTCGGTCTTCGTCATCACCGACGGCGAGGAGATCCTGCCGTTCCTCCCCGCCCAGGACTACAAGGCCGCCTACGACGGCAACCGGGGGCCGAACACCGGCGGGATGGGGGCCTATTCGCCCATCTTCTGGATGGAACCCGCGACCTACGCGGCGATCCTGGAGGAGATCATCCGTCCCACGCTGCACCAGCTCTCCCTCATCGGCTCCCCCTACACCGGCGTGCTCTACGCCGGTGTGATGGTCACCCCCGAGGGGCCGAAGGCGCTCGAGTTCAACTGCCGCTTCGGAGATCCGGAGACGCAGGTTCTCCTGCCTCGCATGGAATCCGACCTGCTGGAGCTCATGATCGCCGCCAGGGAGCACGACCTCTCGGGACGCGAGGTGGAGTGGTCCTCGGAGAAGGCGGTCTGCGTCGTCCTGGCCTCCGAGGGTTACCCGGAGGATTACGACACCGGGGTGGAGATAACCGGCCTCGAGAACCTGCCGGCGGGGGTCTACGTCTACCACGCGGGTACCGAGGAGCGTGACGGCAGGCTCTACACCGCGGGAGGGCGGGTCCTGAACGTCGTCGGGACGGGACCGACCATCCTGGAGGCCCGCGCCCGGGCGTACGCGGCCGTCGAGCAGATCCACTTCGAGGGCATGCACTACCGCACGGACATCGCGCTGGAGGCGATAGAGCTGGAGGATCTGTGACCATCCTGCGGGAGGACGCTTGATCGAACGCTACACCCTCCCTGAGATCGGTGCGATCTGGACGGAGGAGGCGAAGTACCGCGCCTGGCTCAGGGTCGAGCTCGCCGTCTGCCGGGCGCGAGCGAAGCTCGGCGAGATCCCGCCCGGGGAGGTCGAGAAACTCTCCCGCAGGGCCAACTTCGACGTCGGGCGCATCCACGAGATAGAAAGGGAGACCAACCACGACGTCATAGCCTTCGTCTCGAACGTCGCCGAGACGGTGGACGACCCGGTGGCCCGTCACTTCCACTTCGGCCTGACGAGCTCCGACGTGGTGGATACCGCCGGGGCGCTGCAGCTCAAAGAGGCGCTCGGTCTGATCCTGGACGCGGCGAGGGAGCTCACGCTCCTCCTTTGCCAGATGTCCCTCGAGCACCGCGAGACCGTGATGGTCGGGAGGACCCACGGCGTCCACGCCGAGCCCACCACCCTCGGGCACAAGCTCGCCGTGTGGGCCTTCGAGATGGAGCGAAACCTGAAGCGCCTCGAGCGAGCGCGGGAGGTTGCGTCCGTGGGCAAGATCAGCGGCGCCGTCGGCACCTACGCGAACGTGGATCCTGCGGTCGAGGAGCTGGCCTGCGAAGAGCTCGGGCTCTCCCACGAGCCGGCCTCGACCCAGATCGTCCAGCGCGACCGCCACGCGGAGGTGCTCTCGGCGCTCGCCGTCCTCGGCTCGACCATCGAGAAGATCGCGCTCGAGATAAGGGGAGCCCAGCGCACCGAGGTGCGCGAGCTGGCCGAGCCGTTCGGGCGGGGACAGAAGGGATCCTCGGCGATGCCCCACAAGCGCAACCCGATCCTCGCGGAGAGGCTGTGCGGGATGGCCCGCCTGCTGCGCGGTTACGCGACGGTCGGGTTCGAGGACAACGCCCTCTGGCAGGAGCGGGACATCTCCCACTCCTCGGCCGAGCGGGTGGTGCTCCCGGACGCGACGATCCTCTCCTACTACATGCTGCGCACCGCGCTGCGCATCCTGCGCGGGCTCGAGGTGGACAAAAAGAGGATGCTCGCGAACCTGAACTCCGGCGGCGGGATAGTTTTCTCCGGACGCGTCCTGCTCGCGCTCGTCGAGAGCGGGATGGACCGCGACGACGCCTACGCCGTGGTGCAGGACGCCGCGATGCGGGCCTGGCGGGGGGAGGGGGGCTTCCGGGAGCTGCTGCAGAAGAGGGAGGAGGTCAGGGAGAGGCTCGATGGAAGGCTCGACGACCTCTTCGACCCCGCCTACGCGCTGCGCAACCTGGAGGTCGTCTACGAGCGGGTACAGAAGCTCAGAAGGAGACTCGAGGATGGGTGAGACCCTGATCTACGAGGGCAAGGCCAAGAAGGTCTACGTCACCGACGAGGAAGGGGTGCTGCTGCACCGCTACAAGGACGAGGCGACCGCCTTCGACGGCAAAAAACGCGGCTCGTGGGAGGGCAAGGGGGAGACCAACGCCGCGATGAGCGCCGCGCTCTTCGCCTACCTGGAGGAGCACGGCGTCCCCACCCACTTCATCGAGCAGACCGACGAGAGAACGATAAAGACCAGAAAGCTCGAGATGCTCCCCGTCGAGGTCATCGTGCGCAACGTCGCCGCCGGATCTCTCGCGAGGCGCCTCGGCTACGAGGAGGGGCGCAAGCTCAAGGCCCCGATCGTCGAGCTGTGCTACAAGAGCGACGAGCTCGGGGACCCGATGCTCAACTGGTATCACTTCAGGGAGCTCGGGATGACCGACGAGGAGCTTGCCTTCTGCGAGGAGCTCGGGCTCCGGGTGAACGAGATCCTCTACCCCTTCTTCGCGGAGCGTGGGGTTACCCTCGTCGACTTCAAGATAGAGGTCGGGCGCGACGCGGAGGGCAACCTGATGCTGGCCGACGAGATCAGCCCGGACACCTGCCGCTTCTGGGATGTCGAAACCGGCGAGAGGCTGGACAAGGACCGCTTCCGGCGCGACCTCGGCGGGGTGGAGGAGGCCTACGCCGAGATACTGAGGAGGGTGAGGGGATCTTGAAGGTGCGGGTGCTGGTCCGGCCGAAGCGGGGCATCCTCGATCCGCAGGGAGAGGCGGTGAAGAGCGCGCTCCCCGCGCTCGGCTTCGAGGGGGTGGAGAGCGTGCGCGTCGGGCGGCTCGTGGAGCTCGAGGTCGAGCGGGCCGACGAGGTCGAGGCGATGTGCCGCCGGTTGCTCGCCAACCCGACCATCGAGGAGTACGAGTGGGAGGTGCTCGAGGGGTGAGGATAGGCGTCGTCGTCTTCCCCGGCTCCAACTGCGACCGCGACGCCCTCTACGCGGTCGAGAGGGTGGGGGCCGAACCCGTCGCCCTCTGGCACGCCGAAAGAACCCTCAAGGGCTCAGACGCCGTGATCCTGCCCGGCGGCTTCTCCTATGGAGATTACCTGCGGCCCGGCGCGATCGCCCGCTTCGCGCCCGTCATGCAGTCCGTCGAGCGCTTCGCCCGCGAGGGAGGTCCGGTGCTCGGGGTCTGCAACGGGTTCCAGGTGCTCTGCGAGGCGCACCTGTTGCCCGGCGCGCTGCTGCGCAACGCCGCTTTGCGCTTCGTCTGCCGCCGGGTGCGGGTGCGCGTCGAGCGGACGGACACACCCTGGACCTCGGGGTGTGGGGCCGGGGAGGAGCTCGTCCTCCCCGTCGCTCACAACGACGGCTGCTACTTCGCCGACGGCGGGACACTCGATGCGCTCGAAGAAGAGGGACGCGTCGTGTTGCGCTACCTGGAGAACCCCAACGGCTCGGTCAACGACATCGCGGGCGTCTGCAACGAGGGGCGAAACGTCGTCGGGGTGATGCCGCACCCCGAGCGGGCCTCGGATCCTCTCCTCGGTTCGGAGGACGGGCTCGGGATACTGCGATCGGTGCTGATGGGGGCGGCGCTTTGAGCGCGGAGAAGACCCACGCCACGCTCGGGCTCTCCGACGCCGAGTACGGGCGCATCGTCGGCCTCCTCGGGCGGGAGCCGAACTTCCTCGAGCTCTCGCTCTTCAGCGTGATGTGGAGCGAGCACTGCGGCTACAAGAACTCCCGACCGCTCCTGCGGCGGCTGCCGACCGGGGGGGAGCGGGTGCTGCAGGGGCCGGGGGAGAACGCGGGGGTCGTCGAGCTCGGCGAGGGCTGGGCGCTCGCGTTCAAGATAGAGAGCCACAACCACCCTTCCGCCGTCGAGCCCTACGAGGGGGCGGCGACGGGGGTCGGCGGGATCATCCGGGACATCCTCGCCCTCGGCGCCCGGCCGGTGGCGCTGCTCGACTCGCTGCGCTTCGGACCGCCGGGGGAGGAGCGCAGCCGCTACCTCTTCGGGGAGGTGGTGCGCGGCGTGGGTGGCTACGGGAACGCGATCGGCGTCCCGACGGTGGGGGGCGAGCTCGCCTTCTCCCCGGCTTACTCCGGCAACCCGCTCGTGAACGTGATGTGCGCCGGGCTCGTGCGCGCGGACGGGATCATGAGCGCGAGGGCCTCGGGGGAGGGGAACGTGCTCGTCCTCATCGGGTCTAAGACCGGCAGGGACGGCATCCACGGGGCGACCTTCGCCTCCGACGAGCTTTCCGCGGACTCCGAGATGCGGCGCTCCAACGTGCAGGTCGGCGACCCGTTCTGCGGGAAGATGCTCATCGAGTGCTGTCTCGAGCTGGTGCGCGGGGGTTTGCTCGTCGCGCTGCAGGACATGGGGGCGGCCGGTATTACGTCGAGCGCTTCCGAGATGGCCGCCAGGGGCGGCGTCGGCGTCGAGGTGGACGTAGACGAGGTGCCGCTGCGCGAGGAGGGGATGGAGCCCCACGAGATAATGCTCTCCGAGTCGCAGGAGCGGATACTCGCGGTCGTCGAGCCGGAGAAGGTGGAGCGGGTGATCGGGATCGCAGGGCGCTACGGGCTCGTCGCCGCCCCGATAGGACGCGTCGCGGGACACGGGGAGCTGCGCGTGATCTCCGGCGGGGAGGTTGCCGCTTCGGTGCCCGCCTCCTACCTCGCCGACGCCCCGGCCTACGAGCGGGAGGTGGTGCGACCGGCGTACCTGGAGGGGGTTCGAAGGTTCGAGGTCGGGGACGTCCCACCTCCGGAGGACTACGGGGCGGTGCTTCTCCGGATGCTCTCGCATCCGAACCTCTGCTCGCGGAGGAGCGTCTACGGCCAGTACGACCACGAGGTCGGGACGGACACCGTGGTGCGGCCCGGGGCGGACGCGGCGGTGATGCGGGTGAAGGGCACCACCCTCGGGTACGCGCTCACGACCGACGGTCGGGGGCGGCACTGCTACCTGGACCCGGAGGGTGGGGCCGCCTCCACGGTCGCCGAGGCGTACCGCAACCTCTCGTGCGTCGGGGCGAGACCCTTGGCGGTGACCGACTGCCTGAACTTCGGCAACCCCGAGAAGCCCGACGCCTACTACCAGCTCGCCCGCTGCATCGAGGGGATGGCACGGGCGTGCGAGGTCTTCGGGACGCCGGTCGTGGGCGGCAACGTCAGCCTCTACAACGAGACCTCGCGCGGTGCGATCTACCCGACCCCGGTCGTCGGGATGGTCGGGGTGATGGAGGACGTGCGGCGGCACGCAACGCCGGCTTTCAAGCGGGAGGGGGATGTCGTACTGGCGGTCGGCGCGCCGGTCGAGCCCTCGCTCGCCGGCTCGGAGTACCTCGAGGTGATCCACGGCCGGGTCGCGGGCGTTCCCCCGGAGCCCGATCTCGCGGAGGAGAGGCGCTACGCGGACCTCGTCCGCGGCCTCATAGAGCGCGGCCTCGTCGATACCGCCCACGACGTCTCGGGTGGAGGAGAGGTCTTCGCGCTCGCCGAGATGGCGCTCGCCGGGGGGATCGGGTTCGAGTACGAGGGAGACCCGGCGGAAGGAGCCCGCCCGGACGTCCGGCTGTTCGGGGAGCGTGGGGCCGGGTTTCTCGTCGCTCTGCCCGGGGAGAGGCTGGAGGAGGTCGAGCGGATCGCGGGTGATGCCGGCGCCGACTGCCGCCGGGTCGGGCGCACCGGCGGGGAGCGCTTCAGGGTCGGCGCCCTGATCGACCTCTCGCTCAAAGAGATGGAGGAGGCCTACGGGCGGGATCTCTTCGGCGATGGCGGGAGGAGCGGTTAGAATCAGCCGTGTGTAAGCCTTTGCAGTGCACCCTCTGGAGCGAGGTGAGCCGCTTTGAGCCTTGAAGACAAGCCGAAGGAGGCCTGCGGGGTCTTCGGGATGTACTCCCGGGCGCTCGCGGGCGAGCTCGCCCAGCAGACCTACTTCGGGCTGTATGCCCTGCAGCACCGGGGCCAGGAGTCCGCCGGGATCGCCATCTCCGACGGGGAGAGGACGACCGCGATGCGCGAGATGGGGCTCGTCTCGCAGGTCTTCGACGAGGCGAAGCTCGCCGCGCTCGAGGACGGGCACATCTCTCTGGGGCACGTGCGCTACTCTACGACCGGGTCGGCCTCCTGGGAGAACGCCCAGCCCGAGTTCCACGGGAGAGGGGAGATAAACGTCGCCGTGGCGCACAACGGCAACCTGGTGGGCTCCGCCGCGTTGCGCGACGAGCTGGCGAGCGAGGGCTTCGAGTTCCACTCCACCTCGGATACCAGTCTGATCGCGGCGTGCGTCGTCGCCTTCCTGGAGAGGGGATACCCGGTCGAGGAGGCGGTGGGGAGCGCGATGGGCCGTCTGAAGGGGGCGTACTCGGTCGCGATGATCTGCCGGGATGCGCTCGTCGCCTTCCGCGATCCGCAGGGCTTCCGGCCCCTGTGCATCGGGGAGGTCGAGGGCGGGTACGCCGTCTCGAGCGAGACGTGTGGTCTGGACATCATCGGGGCACGCTTCCTGCGCGAGGTCGAGCCGGGAGAGGTCGTCGTGATCGACGACGGCGGGCTCCGCAGCCACCGGGCGCAGCAGCCCCGCCCCGCGCTTTGCGTCTTCGAGTACGTCTACTTCGCCCGACCCGACTCCCGCTTCGGCGGCCAGGAGGTCGCCGACTCGCGCGAGAAGATGGGCGAGCGGCTCGCTGAGGAGGCCCCGGCCGACGCCGACGTCGTGATCCCGGTGCCAGACTCCGGGATCATGGCCGCCATAGGCTACTCCCGCCGCAGCGGCATCCCGTACGCCGAGGGGCTCATCAAGAACCGCTACGTCGGCAGGACCTTCATCCAGCCGACCGACGGTATGCGCCAGCTGGGGCTGCGCCTCAAGCTCAACCCCCTTCCCTCGGTCATCGATGGTAAGCGGGTGGTCGTAGTGGACGACTCGATCGTGCGGGGCAACACCAGCCGCAAGCTGGTCCGGATGCTCTTCGAGGCCGGGGCTAAGGAGGTGCACTTCCGCGTCTCCTCGCCGCCGGTGATCGGCCCCTGCTACTACGGGATAGACATGGACACGGAGGACCAGCTCGCCGCGGCCCGCTATTCGGTCGAGGAGATCCGGCGGATGATCGGCGCGACCTCGCTCGCCTACCTCTCGGTCGACGGGATGGTCGCGGCGACCGGGCGCCCGAAGGGTCGTCTCTGCCGGGCCTGCTTCGACGGCGAGTATCCCGTCGAGGGGGCGGCGGAGAAGTTCGCGCTGGAGAGGAGGTAGCGCCCTGTCCGGAGCCTACGAGGAGTCCGGCGTCTCGCTGGAGCGCGCGGAGCGGGCCCTGGCGCGGATGCGCTCGGCCGTCGAGGCGACCCACGGCCCCTCCGTCGTCCCCTACCCCGGCGGTTTCGCCGGCCTCTACGGGCTCTCCGGGTATCGCGATCCCGTCCTCGCCTCGACGATAGACGGGGTGGGCACGAAGGTTCTCGTCGCGAGGGAGACGGGGCGGTACGCCTCTTTGGGGGAGGATATCGTCAACCACTGCGCGAACGACGTGCTCGCCGCCGGGGCGCGTCCGCTGTTGTTCCTGGACTACGTGGGGACGGGCGTCCTCGACCCCGAGGCCGTCGCGGAGATCGCCTGCGGGGCCGCCGGGGCCTGCCAGAGGCTCGGGATCTCGCTCGTCGGCGGGGAGACGGCGGAGATGCCGGGGCTCTACGGGGCGGGGGACTTCGAGGTCGTGGGGGTGTGCGTCGGCGCCTGCGAGCGGGACGAGCTGGTGCGGGGCGAGAGGGTGAGGGCGGGGGACGCGGTGATCGGGCTCGCTTCGAGCGGGCTGCACACGAACGGGTATACGCTCGCCCGGAAGATCGTCTCGGAGGCGGGCCTCTCCTACGCGGATGTGCCGGAGGGGCTGGACCGGCCTCTGGGCGAGCTCTACCTGGAACCGCACCGGGCTTACGTGAAGGAGATCCTGGCGCTCAGGGAGAAAATCGAGGTGCGCGGGATGGCGCACATCACGGGGGGAGGGCTCCCGGGGAACCTGCCGCGGGCCCTCGGCGGCTTCGGGGCGCACCTCGAAGCCTCCTCGTGGGAGGAGCCGGAGGTATTCGGCTTCATCCGCCGGGCAGGCGGTATCCCCGAGGACGAGATGCGCAGGGTCTTCAACCTCGGGGTGGGCTTCTGCGCCGTGGTGCCCGCGGAGGAGGCGGAGCGGGCGGTCGGCGTGGTGCGGGAGGCGGGGTGTGTGGCCTGGCGCATCGGGGAGGTCGTGGAGCGGAGGGGGGTGTCGTTTGGGTAGGCGGCTCCCCGAGGGGGCACGCTTCGGGGTGCTCGTCTCCGGGTCTGGGACGAACCTCCAGGCTCTTCTCGATGCCTACCCGGGACACGTCGCGGTCGTCGGCGGGGATAAGGAGGATGCCTACGCATTCGAGCGGGCCCGGAGGGCGGGGGTGCCGGTCGAGCACGTCGATCCGGCGTGCTTCGCCACCCGCGAAGAGTACGACGCCGAGCTGGCCGAGAGGATCGCGGCGTATGACGTGGAGCTCGTGGTGGGGGCCGGATACATGAGGATACTCTCTCCGGTATTCCTGGAGCGCTTCCCGGCGATCATCAACGTGCACCCCTCGCTGCTGCCGCGTTTCCGCGGGCTGGGCGCGGTGAGGCGGGCGCTCGAGGCCGGGGAGAGGGAGACGGGGGTGACGGTGCACCTCATGGTCGAGGAGGTGGACGCCGGGCCGATCCTGGCTCAGGAGCGGGTGCCGATCCTGCCCGGCGACACCGAGGAGACGCTGCTCGAGCGGCTGCACCCGGTCGAGCACCGGCTGCTCGTCGGGGCGGTCGCGGACTACTTCTGGGGGAGGGTGAGGGTATGAGCGATGGGGGCAGGAAGAGGGCTCTGATCTCCGTCTCGGACAAGAGCGGGCTCGTGGGGTTCGCCCGTGGGCTCGTGGAGCTAAACTTCGAGATCGTCTCGACCGGGGGGACGGCGCGCCATCTCGAGGCGTCGGGTGTCGAGGTCGTCCCCGTCTCGGAGGTGACCGGGGAGCCCGAGATCCTCGGCGGCAGGGTGAAGACGCTGCACCCGAAGATCCACGGCGGCATCCTGGCCGATCGCAGAGACCCGGAGCACCTGCGTGAGATCTCAGGGCTCGGCATAGAGCCGGTGGACCTCGTCTGCATCGACCTCTACCCGTTCGAGAGGACCGTCGGCGGCGGGGCTTCGGAGCCCGAGGCCATCGAGCAGATAGATATCGGGGGACCGGCGATGCTGCGGGCGGCGGCGAAGAACTTCGAGTCGGTCGTCGTGGTGCCCGGACCGGAGCACTACGCGGAGGTCCTCTCAGAGCTCCGGAATGGAGGCGTCTCGCGCGAGACGCGCAGGCGCCTGGCGCTCGCCGCGTTCCGCCGCACCGCCCTCTACGACGCGGCCATCGCGGGCTGGCTCGGGCGGGGGGAGACGTTCCCGGAGGTTCTGGTCGAGGGCTACCGCAGGGTGATGCCGCTGCGCTACGGGGAGAACCCGCACCAGGAGGCTGCCTTCTACGCCCGCATCGGGGAGCGGCACCTGCTCTCCGACCTCGAGCAGCTTCAGGGCAAGGAGATCTCGTTCAACAACCTCTACGACCTCGACGCGGCGAGGACGTTGCTCGCCGACCTCATGGATGGGTTTCCGGACGAGAGCGCGGCCGTGATCGTCAAGCACGCCAACCCCTGCGGGGCGGCGGTCGCCGCCAGCCCTGCGGAGGCGTACCGCAGGGCGCTCGCCTCGGACCCCACCTCCGCCTTCGGCGGGATCGTCGCCCTCGGGGACGAGGTCGACGGGGAGCTGGCCGAGGAGATCTCGGGTGTCTTCACCGAGGTACTCGTTGCCCCCGGCTTCTCCGACGAGGCCAGGCGGATATTCTCCGGCAAGCCCAACATGACCCTGCTCGAAGGAACCTCACCCCCCCGCTCACCTCTCTCCGCGAAGTACGTCAGCGGCGGCATGCTGCGGCAGCAGGCCGACGTGGTGGAGCCCCCCGACGAGTACCGGACGGCCACCAGGAAAACCCCCACCGCAGGACAGATGCGGGATCTGCTCTTCGCCTGGCGGGTGGCGCGGCAGGTCAAGAGCAACGCCATCGTCCTGGCGAAGGACGGTGCGACGGTCGGGGTGGGGGCCGGGCAGATGAGCCGGGTCGAGGCTGCGGAGATAGCCGTGCGCAAGGCGGGGGACCGCGCCACGGGGGCCGCCGCCGCGAGCGACGCTTTCTTCCCGTTCCCGGACGGGCTCGAAGTCCTGGCCGAAGCCGGCGTCTCAGCCGTTATCCAGCCGGGGGGATCGAAGCGCGATCCCGAGGTCGTAGAGACCGCCGAGCGCCGCGGTGTCGCCATGATCTTCACCGGAAGGAGACATTTCCTGCACTAGGGCCGTTGTTTGTTAAACTTTCGGGTGGGCCAGTAGCTCAGTGGTAGAGCAGGGGACTTTTAATCCTCGTGTCGTAGGTTCGATTCCTACCTGGCTCACGGGCCCCCATCGTCTAGCGGCCTAGGATTCCGCCCTTTCAAGGCGGCGGCACGGGTTCGAATCCCGTTGGGGGCATGGTGCGGCGGCATACGCCGCACCGTCGATTGTTCGATGATTGACCGTCTGGTAGTCTATTCGCGGGGCGATTAGCTCAGGGGTAGAGCGCCTCCCTTACAAGGAGGAGGTCGGTGGTTCGAACCCACCATCGCCCACTCTAAATTGTTTGCAAACAGCGGTGTTCTGCAGATGTAAAGAGAGATCTCGGCCGCATTTCCGAGCCTTTTGCTGCAACCTGGGTGGATTTGCTCTCACTATCACCGGAGCGATAGTCAAAACGGGTTGACCCACCGCGCGATACCACTGGTGTTCGAAGAAGCCGTGGGTGTCCTAACGGGATGCCGCTGTTAGGACTAGAGCGTTTGTCATAGTGGTTGAGCCAATGGGCGGTAGCCACAATGATCGAAGAAGCCTCGTGCATCACTCGCCGTCACCGCGTCGAGAGCTTGGCCTATCTCTTCTATGAGTGCCTCGCGGCTACGCGCACCGGCCCTCCTCAGCAGCGCCTTTATCTTGGCGAACGCTTCTTCTACTATGGGGTTTAGGTCCGGCGAGTAGGGCGGCAGGTAGATCAGCTCGCAGCCTCTACCCTCGATCAGCTCCCTGACCCTCTCTCCCTTGTGCGCAGAGAGGTTGTCCATCACCACCACCTGGCCCTCCGAAAGCGTGGGGCATAGGACCTCGCGCAGGTAGGTCTCGAACG